>SLAV01000305.1 GCA_007126655.1 Haloferula sp.
CGCCGCCAACGCCGCGCTCGACACCGTCAAATCCCTCATCACCCCCACGCCCAAGGGCGACTGGCACTCCGTCGCCGTCTGTTCCGACGGTTCCTACGGCATCGAACCCGGCCTCATCGCCTCGATGCCCATCCGCACCAACGAAGAGGGCACCTGGGAGGTCGTTCAAGGCCTCCCAATCAACTCATTCAGCCGGCAAAAAATCGAGGCCACCATCGCCGAACTCAAAGAAGAACGCGACGCCGTGAAGCACCTGCTGCCCTGATCGTCTTTGGGAATGTCATGCTGTTGGGGTCCGTATGATCGTCATGTGCGGTCTTGCAGTTGCCAGACTGTCGGCGGCTTTGCCAAAGAGGTTCAGTTTGGCGTGGATGTGGTGATGCCGCTCCGCCGGCAATCAAAGCCTCACTCTCGATGGCGGATTTGCTAGACGAGGTCACGGAATTACATCTGGTTTGCGAGTCGTGGCTCCGGACGGCGCGCGAATTGCAATGGCGGAAACGCGTCTTCCTGAACAGCAGCAACTCTTGGGAGGCAAGGTAAAGCAAACGAACTTGACCGGGATTGACATGACCCGACCGCAGCTCCGAGGCTGGTGGAGCACATTACTCCGCCAACACCATGTCACGCATCCATCGCATCGCCATTCTCGCCGGAGACGGCATCGGTCCGGAAGTCATGTCCGAATCGCTGCGTGTTCTCGACGCCGTCGAATCCACATTCGGTTTCACAACCGAGCGCGATCCCCGCCCGGTTGGCGGAGCCGCCATTGACCAGACCGGCCACCCGCTGCCTCCCGAAACCCTTGCCGCCTGCGAGGAGGCGGATGCCATCCTTTTCGGCTCGGTCGGCGGGCCGAAGTGGGAATCGCTGCCGCCCGACATCCAGCCCGAGCGCGGCGCGCTGCTGCCGCTCCGCAAACACTTCGGCCTCTTCGCCAACCTGCGCCCCGGCGTGTGCCTGCCCGCCCTCACCCATGCATCGCCCGTGAAACAGGAACTCATTGCCGACGGGTTCGACGTCCTCTGCGTCCGGGAACTCACAGGCGGCGTCTACTTCGGCGCACCGAAAGGCCGCCACGAGGAAGAAGGTGAACCGGTCGCCCTGGACACCATGATTTACCGGAAGTCCGAGATTGTCCGCATCGGTCGCGTCGCATTCACCGCTGCCATGGGCCGCGGCAAGCGCCTTCTTTCCGTTGACAAGGCGAACGTCCTTGCCTCGTCGGTCCTCTGGCGCGAGACAATGATCGAACTCGCCGCGGAATTCCCCGATGTGGTGCTCGACCACATGTATGTGGACAATGCCGCCATGCAGCTCATCCGCCGCCCCGGCGACTTCGACGTCCTCGTCACCGAGAACCTCTTCGGCGACATCCTTTCAGATGAAATGGCCATGATCGCCGGTTCGCTCGGCATGCTCCCGTCCGCCTCACTCGGCGAGCAGCGCGAAAATGGCTTGTATTTCGGCATGTACGAGCCCTCCGGCGGCTCCGCGCCCGACATCGCCGGCCATGGCGTTGCCAATCCGATCGCCCAGATTCTCTCGCTCGCCATGCTCCTGCGCTTCTCGCTCGGCGAAACCGATGCCGCCGCCGCCATCGAGACCGCTGTGGCCAACGCGATCGCCGAGGGCCACCGCACCGGAGACATCGCCACCGGCCGGCCCGGGGAAAGCCGCATTGACACCGCCGGCATGACCAACGCCATCCTCGCCAGCATTCAGTAAAATTGTGACCCAAACCACCAGGTATGGCGGGTGTTTGTCAAGAATGGCACCACCGGCAGGTGCGGTGGTGCTTTTTGTCACGATGTTGCAACTCACGTGTATCAGCACATGCGCCAGTTGCCAAAACGGAGGCGGAGGTTTCACGATTTTTCATTTCGCATTTGAAATGAATGGGTTCTGGAGGTCACCATGATCAGCCTGTGCCCCGCCATTGTGGATTGGAATTGCCCTCGACAGCCCGCGCGCACGGCATCTAAGCTGCCTGCCGCGATGCATTGAGAGGCACCGCCATTTCCCACACGGTCATGCGTATAGCGTTATTCGGAGACATACATGCCAATCTGGAGGCGCTGGAATCGGTGTTGGATGACGCGGAAGAGCAGGGTGCGACCGATTACGTCTGCCTCGGCGATGTGATCGGTTACAATGCGGATCCGGTCGCCTGCCTTGAAATAATCCGTGAAATGGGCTGCCCGACCGTCAAGGGCAACCACGACGAGGTGGCGGCGGGATTCCATTCGCTCGACTGCATGAACCCAACGGCCGCCACCGCGCTGCAATGGACGCGCAACCAGCTCGATGACGAGCAGCGGACATGGCTCGGACGACTCCGGATGGTCCGCCAAGTGGCGGATTTCACCGTGGTCCACAGCACGCTCGACCAGCCGTCGGCCTGGAACTACGTGACGAACCGCTTCGACGCGATGGCGAGCTTTTCCTATCAGTTCACGAAAGTCTGCTTCCACGGGCACACGCACGTGCCACGGGTCTATGTGAAGACGGACCGGGTCGCCGAGGCGGAGCCGGACTTCATCGAGATCGAGCCGGATGCGAAGTATTTCATCAACGTCGGCTCGGTGGGTCAGCCGCGCGACGGCGATTGGCGGGCTTGCTACGCGATTTACGATCTTGACGAGCGCACGTTGGCGTTTCGCCGCGTCGACTACGACATTGAGACGACGCAGGACAAAATCCTCAAAGCCGGGCTGCCGGAATCCCTCGCCGAGCGGATCGCCGAGGGGCGCTAGTGTGGTGAACGTGCGGGTGATCATCGCGGGCAAGCCGGCGCTGGCCCATGCCAGGGTGGGCGCGGAGGAATACCTCAAGCGATTGGAGCGCATCGGCGGCCACGAACTCGTGGTGGTGAAGGCGGGTGACCCGGAGGAGGTCTCGCGGAGGTTGCTTGAACGCTCGCAGGGCTGCCACCGCATTGCACTGGACGAACGTGGCGAGCTGCCAACCACTCGCGAGCTTTACCGGCGGATCGAATCCCTGGAGGCGCGTGGCGAGGTGAAGACGCTGGCGTTCCTGATCGGCGCGGCGGACGGCCACACACAGGCGTTGCGCGACGCCTGCGACGGCCTGCTCGCCGTTTCCCGGATGACCCTTCAGCATGAGCTGGCGCTGCTTGTGCTGCTCGAGCAACTCTACCGGGTGGCGTCGATCAAAACGAAATCGCCCTACCACCGCGATTGAGGTGGCAGGGTGGGGTTTCGGCGGACCCGCACCGCATCAGCGGTAGCCACCGCGATAGCGGGCGTCCTCCTGATCGCGGGCGCTGCCGTAAAGCGCGCCTGCACCAGCACCGGCGGCTCCTCCGACCGCCGCACCCTCCAGCGCGCGGCCGGACTGGTGGCCGACGATCGCTCCGAGACCCGCGCCGAGAAGCCCACCGGTGGCGGCTCCGCGCTGGGTGTTCGGGCCGGGATCGACGCCGCAGCCGGTGAGCGCGATGGCGGTGGCGGCGGATGCGAGAATGAGTTTCAGTTTCATAGCACCGTTATGACCGGGCCGGCTCGCGGATTATTCACGGAATTTCCGCAGGGTGGCGCGTTTTAATCCTTCGCGCTTTTCGGGTCGAGCGCATCGCGCAGGCCATCGCCGAGGAAGTTCAGGGAAAACAGCGTGGTGGAGAAAAACAAGGTGGGAAAGAACAGCAGCCAGAAGTTCGACAACATACGGTTCGCGCCTTCGTCGATGAGGATGCCCCAGGAACTGTAAGGCGGCTTCACACCGAGGCCGAGGAACGAGAGCGTGGCCTCGAAAAGCATGATGCCGGGGATGGTGAGCGTGGTATAGACAATGATGGGGCCGACGGTGTTCGGCAGGATGTGGCGGAACAGGATGCGGAGATGCCCGAGTCCGAGCGAGCGCGCGGCCTCGACGAATTCCTGGCTGGCGACGCTCTGCACCTGCGCCCGGACAATCCGCGAAACGGTGAGCCAGGACAGCGCGCCGATGGCCACGAAAAGTGGGACCAGCGTGGTGATCGGCTCGACCCAGGCGCGGGTGTCGTTGCGCGCCCGGGTGTCGGCATCCGCCCCGGCGAAGAGATTCACGAAGAAATCGGTGAGACCACCGGTGATCGGCTCGAGCGTCTTACCCAGCAGAATCACGATGATCAGGAATGGCAGGGCGTAAAGCACGTCCACGGTGCGCATCATCGCCGCGTCGGTGCGACCGCCGGTGTATCCCGCGACGGCCCCCCACATCACGCCGATGGTGACGGCGACGAGGGTCGTGATGAAGCCGACGGCGATCGAAATGCGACCGCCGCCGAGCACGCGGGCGAGGATGTCGCGCCCGAGGTGGTCGGTGCCGAACCAATGCGCGGCGGAGGGCGGCTGGTTTTTGTTCGGCAGGTTCAGCGCGTTCGGATCGTGCAGCAGCCCGGGAATGGCGGGCAGGACGAGGCAGGCGGAGACGATCAGCGCCAGCAGCACCAGGCTCACCATGGCGGCGTGGTTCTTCCGCAGGCGCAGGACGGCGTCTTTCCAGAGCGAGCTTTTCTGTTCGGGTTTGTCGGTCATGGCGGCGTGAATTCAGGATTTCCTCAGCCGCGGGTTGAGCCAGATGCCGGCGAGGTCGGTGAGGAAGTTGGCGGTGATGATGAGGATGCCGTAGAGCATGACGATGCCGAGGATGACGGGGGCGTCGCCGACTTCGATGGCCTTGATGAAGTGCATGCCGATGCCGGGCATGGCGAAGATGCTCTCGACGACGACGGAGCCTGAGATGATGAAGGCGAAGGCGGGGCCGATGTAGGCCACGGCGGGGATCACGCCGCCGCGCAGGCAGTGGCGGACGAGCAGGCGCATCTCGCTGACGCCCTTGGCGCGCGCGGTGCGGACGAAGTCCTGGTTGAGCACGTCGAGCATGCCGGCGCGGGTGAGGCGGCTGAGGTAGGCGGCGGTGGCGAGGCCGAGGGTGACGGCGGGCAGCAGCCAGGAAGTGGGATCGGCGGGGCTCCAGCCCATGGCCGGGAGCATGCCGATGCGGCGGCCGAAGATCTCGGCGAGCACGGGGCCGACGACGAAGGCGGGAATGCAGATGCCGATCATGGCCACGGCCATGGCGCCGTAGTCGATGATCGAGTTTTTCTTCCACGCGGCGAGCACGCCAAGCGGGATGCCGGTGAGGATGGCCAGGCCCATGGCGAAGACGCCGAGGCGCAAGGAGACGGGGAACGCCTGGCCGATGATCTCGGTGACCTCGCGCCCCTCAAGGCGCATGCTGATGCCGGGATCGCCCCGCAGCAGGTTCCCAAGCTGGCGGGTGTATTGGATGTGCAGCGGCTGGTCGAGCCCGTAGTAGGCCTCGACCTTGGCGCGGACGTGCGCGGGGATGGCGCGCTCGCCGGATTGGAACGGCCCGCCGGGCAGGGCCTTGATGAGGAAGAACGTGATCGTGAAGAGCACGAACAGGACGAGCATTCCCTGGAGAAATCGTTGCAGGATGGCCATGGGTCGGAATGGGAGAAAGCGGGGGCGCCCGGGTCAGGGGCGCGGTGTGGTTATCTTTCGAGAGATACGTGTTTCCACGGGCGGTTGTCGAGGAGCTTGGGATACCACCCCCCGACGGCCTCGTGGAGGAGGTAGTTGCGGGAGTGGTGGGAGATCGGGGCGACGGGCATGCCGTTCATGAGTTCGCGTTCGGCGCGGCGGAGCACGGCGAAGCGCCCGGCGGCGTCGCTCTTGGTGGCGGCCTCGCGGAGCAGTTCCTCGAAGCGCGGACTGTGCCAACCGGTGTTGTTGTTGCCGCCGCCCTCCATCCACATGTTGAGGAAGGTGGTGGGGTCGAGGTAGTCGCCGACCCAGCCGGCGGAGGCCATGTCGAACTCGAGGTTCTGCTGGGCGGCGATGTAGGACCCCCAGTCGCGGTTCTCGATGGTGATGGAGATGTTGAGGTGCTTGTCCCACATGGCCTGGGCGGTCTCGGCCTGGGGGCGGGCGGAGGAGCGCGAGATCAACAGTGAGTAGCGGGGGAATCCCTCGCCATTCGGGTAGCCGGCCTCGGCGAGCAGCTCGCGGGCGCGTTCGGGATCGAACTCCAGCACCGGCTCGGGCGAATATTCGCCCATTTCGGGCGACATGCTCACGGCGGTGGTGTGGCCCTCGAAGATGTGTTCGACGAATTGCTCGCGTTCGAGGGCCAGGGCGAGGGCCTTGCGCACGCGCACATCGGAGAGGCCCTCGCGGGTGGTGTTGAAGCGGATGAAGGTGGTGCCGACCCACGGTTCCTGGCGGAGGTTTTCCGGGTGTTTTTCGCGGATGGTTTCGGCGAGGTCGGGCGGCAGGGTGTAGGAGGCGTGCATCTGCCCGGCGAGGAACGCGCGGGTCTCGGTGTACGGGTTTTCAATCGGGTGGAAGCGGATGCCGTTGAGGCGGACGTTTTCGGCGTCCCAGTAATGCGGGTTGCGCTCGACCTCGATGACGTCGTGAAAGCGCCACTCCTTGAGCTTGAACGGGCCGTTGCCGACGAGGTTCGGGTAGCGGCTCCACGGGGTGAAGCGGTCGGTGATTTCGCCGTGGGCGAGCACGACATGGCGGGGCACGGGGAACCAGGTGTAGTGGCAGCTCAGCGAGGGCAGGTAGGGCACGGATTCGCGGAGGCGGATGCGCAGGGTGTGATCGTCCTCGGCGGTGACGCCGACGTTGGCGATCTCGAAGAGATCCTCGCCGTGGTGTTCGCGCAGGGCGGTGAGGAGGGCGCGGATTTGCTCCGGGGCGGCGGACGCGGGCCAGGAGTAGCGGTCATCGGGCGATTCGAGCAGCCAGTCGAGCGCTTCGGGCGGCAGGTGGTCGAGGCCGCGGGCGCGGACGAAGCGGGCGCGGGCCTCTTCGTCGCCGGCGCGCTCCCATTCGGGCGGCGAGCCGAGGCCGTCGGTGTCCACCGATTCGTCGGGCGAGCCGTCGAGGCCGTCGAAGTCCTCCCAGGTCGCTCCCGGCACGCGGTCGTTCGAGAGGAGGATTTTGGACCGGCGGTTGCGGTTGTAGTCCTCGGCGTTGACGAGGAAGTAGAGCATGTCCGCATAATAAGCGGCGAGATCCGGGTGGAGGAGGCGGTGGTAGGAGAAGACGAAGTCGTGGGCAGTGACGGGTTCGCCATCCGACCAGCGGCCGTCGCGGCGGAGGTGGAACGTCCAGTCGGTCTTGTCTTCGTTGACGTCCCACGACTTGGCGGCACCGGGCGGGGACACGTCGTCGAGATACGGGTGGTCGCTGGCGAGGCCCTCGAAGAGCGAGGTGATGAGCCGGCTCTCGGGCACGCCGGTGACGAGATGGTGGTCGAGTCCGCGCGGTTCGGCCGCGTTGCCGATGATGAGGATGCCCTCGTCAATGGCGGTGTCCGCCTGGTTCCCGCGCTGGCAGGAGACCAGCGCGGCGACTGCGGGCAGCACGGCGGTTATCAACCGGGGCGAAATCATCACACGCGCGAACATGGCCGGATCGGGCCGGGATTGAAGCGGAAAATGAAGATTCCATGGGCGGGCGCGGCAGGACCGGCGCATGAGAGCCGATTGGAATTACAAGGATCGAAACGCGGAGGACTTCGCGGGGGAAAAACGGGAGGCGCGCGGTCAGCGGTGCGGGGCCGTCATTTCTCGAAATAGACGTGTTTCCACGGATGGTTGTCGAGGAGCTTGGGATACCAGCCGCGCACGGCGGTGTGGAGGAGGTAGTTGCGGGAATAGTGGGAGATCGGGGCGATGGGCATGCCGTCCATGAGTTCGCGTTCGGCGCGGCGGAGCACGGCGAAGCGCTCGGCGGCGTCGCTTTTGGTGGCGGCCTCGCGGAGGAGTTCCTCGAAGCGCGGGCTGTGCCAGCCGGTGTTGTTGTTGCCGCCGCCCTCCATCCACATGTTGAGGAAGGTGGTGGGGTCCAGGTAGTCGCCGACCCAGCCGGCGGCGGCCATGTCGAACTCGAGGTTCTGCTGGGCGGCGTTGTAGGACCCCCAGTCGCGGTTCTCGATGGTGATGGAGATGTTGAGGTGTTCGCTCCACATGGCCTGGATGGTCTCGGCCTGGGGGCGGTTGGCGGGGCGCGAGATCATCATCGCGTAGCGGGGGAATCCCTCGCCATTCGGGTAGCCGGCCTCGGCGAGCAGTTTGCGGGCGCGTTCGGGATCGAACTCCAGCACCGGCTCGGGCGAGTAGGCCCCCATCTCGGGCGACATGCTCACGGCGGTGGTGTGGCCTTCGTAGATGTGTTTGACGAATTGCTCGCGTTCGAGCGCGAGGGCGAGGGCCTTGCGCACGCGCACGTCGGAGAGGCCCTCGCGGTTGGTGTTGAAGCGGACGAAGGTGGTGCCGACCCACGGCTCCTGGCGGAGGTTTTCCGGGTGTTTCTCGCGGATGGTTTCGGCGAGGTCGGGCGGCAGGGTGTAGGTGACGTGCATCTGCCCGGCGAGGAACGCGCGGGTCTCGGTGTACGGGTTTTCGATGGGGTGGAAGCGGATGCCGTTGAGGCGGACGTTTTCGGCGTCCCAGTAATGCGGGTTGCGCTCGACCTCGATGACGTCGTGAAAGCGCCA
>SLAV01000291.1 GCA_007126655.1 Haloferula sp.
AACAACGGGACCAACTTTTCCCCGAAAACGAAGGAGTCGGAGACTCCTGCTACGGGGAAGTTAGTCAGGAGTGCCGCGCCTCCTTTGTGCTCCTGCTGGCGCAAACATCCGCTATGGAATCCAGCGGTATTTTCGCAAAATCATCAAACCGTTTGACGCCGTTCCGGGAAATGCATTTCATTAAACAATTGGGAATAGGATGAACGTCGCAAGCCAAGGAGTTCTTCGCGGGGAGCGCACGCGCCACCGCGTGCTTCACCCGGCGCCCTCGCCGGGGGAATGCGACAAAGACGGGTGACGCGCGGGAGCGAAACGAACGTCAACCGGCCTGAATGCCCACCGTCGCGCGAGGGCGCACGACGGAACACGCGTGGGCGCGTGTGGTCCCCAATCTTCACCCGTTGGGTGAAGGTGTATCATAGGTCAATTCGCTCAAAACACCTGCACTCATTGGCCTTTGCGCGGTTCATCCTGAATCTCAACCGCGAATTCCAGGGTGATGGCAAGTGCTGCTATTGAGCCGGGCTTGGCTGTTGCTTTTCGAGAACGGCCCGGGCGCGTTCCTGATGGAAGAAACTGCCGCTGACGCGCCATTCGATCCTGTCGCGCTCGGCGGGTTGGAGGTCGGGATCGCCGAGGCGCGCGGCATGGCGCTCGACCATGGCGCGGTCCAGTGCGCCGAGCAGAATCACCATGAATCCGATCCCGACGGTGAATGCCAGGCCCGGGCGGACGAATGCCTGGGCCGCCAATGCGGCGGCGAGGATCAACAACCATACGGACGGACCGGCGTAAAGCAGCGTCTTGATCCCGGGCGGCGCCCCGCTGATGGTTCCACGCGACGAGCCACCGCCCGTCAAACCCCCGTCCTGGGGAAGCGGATGCTTTTGCAACCAGTCGAACGCGGATATCCGTTCGACATCGCCCTTATCCACCGCCGCAAGGTGGGTGAGGATCCACACCTCTTCGATGGCCTCAGTGGAGGGGACGACCGACAGCGGCTGCCAATGGCGGGTGTTTTGATTGATTCCCACGCGCTGGGTTCTGATTTCCCCAAGGGCGGGAATTATTCCTGAGGAGCGGCCTGACGACCGGGAGCCAAATTTTCGGGCCACACGCAGTGACCCGTCCAGCCTCCCGGCGTGTGGCGCGCGCATGCTCTCGATTTGGATTTCGGCGTTGAAGATACCTCCGGGCAACAGGCCCTCGATTTGGATGGGTTCATTCAGATCCCGGGGCAGCTCGATCATCACGCTGTCGCCGTCGTAGGGCACCGGGTCACCGGATTCCGGGACGACGACGAGGGTGGTGAAAATCAGTCGTTCGGGCGCTTGTTCCCGCCCGTTCGTTCTTTCATCCAACCCGGACGGAACAGTCGGCACGAGCAATCCCGACAGATGACCGGTATCGTAATCGGGACTGGTGGCCCGCCAGGTGCCGGCTACCACCGCCAGCACCAGCACCAGCGCCAGCAGCCCGCACACGGCGCGGACGAGCGGGTGCCTGCCTCCGGCTCGTGGCATGCGTCCGCGTTTCCTCCATGCGATGAAAAGGATAAGCAGCGGCAGGAGGATCAGCAGCAGGAAGAACAATTGGGCGAAAAGAAATGTATGTTGCATGGCGGGCAGGGTTGGATGCGGGTTGCGGGATGGGGGCTATCAGTTGGTTTCGTTTTAATCGGCAGAGGACTCCGGGGGAGAGGGCGTGGTTGCGGACTCCATTCTTGATGCCCGTGATTCGGCTTCGGCGCGGGAGTGTTGTTCGCGAAGTTCCATTTCCATCTGCCTGGCCTCATGTTCCATGGAAGTGCTACTGCTGCGGAAAAAGAAGAACGTCATGAGCGCATGGATAATCATAATTCCGACGACGATTCCGATGATCCAAAGCAGCGGACGCGAGGTGCTGGTTCTTCCTTTGCCAACCACGGCCTCCTTGCGCGCGTAAGCGGCGTGGCTCGAGGACAGGCTGACGGTTGAGACCAGGATGAGCGCCGTGGAGGTGATCCAGCCGTTGGGGGATCCCCAGACCATATTCTCGATGGCGAGACCCAATGCGACGAGGAGTCCGGCGGCCACACCACCAATCAGCCAGGAAATCCCGACCATGCCCTTGTTTCCGGCCATGCTGGCGATGGCGAAGGTGATGGAAAACGCGGCCAGCGGAATGAGGATGCCGAAGGCATGGAGGAAGCCGATGCCCACGGATGGATTGGGTTCGGTGATGCCGCTGCTGACAAACATCGACCACAGCCGCTGCGGTAGATCGAAGCCTGCGGCGAGAGTACCGCCGATGGTGAACACAAGCAGCGGGGACAGGGCCACCGCGAGGCGGGAGAGAAACAGCAGGTTCCGCCCGGGTGGCATTGAAAAGAAAAACTCCTCCGTCCCGTCCAACACATCGCCTCCGGCGATCGCCGCCGTGGTGGAGATCACGTAAAGGATTCCGAACGCGATCATCCACCCGGGGTGGGTGAAAACCGGCAGCAGCCAGACGCAGATGATCCAGGTGTAGAAAAACACAAGTTGCAGCCGGCGGCTGCCCGACCACTCGTGTTTCACAAGCGTGCGGAAAAGCCGCGTGCGGTCCGCAGGTGGATCGCTGGTTGCCAGAGCCGGCATGGTGGAGGATGAAGTGTGCATTTCGATGATCGGAACGGAGGATTTGCGGAAGGGGGGCGGTCTATGCGACCGACCGGGCGGATTCGGCGTCCGGTTGGTCGAGCAGTTCGATGAAGAGATCCTCGAGTCCGACGGGTTCGTCGCGCAGGCGGACGCCTTCGAGCGCGCGCAGGCGGTCGAGCGCGGCGGGATCCTGGATTTGCAGGATGCCGGTGAGCACCGGCCCTTCGACGCGCGGGTGGGCGAGGCCGGGCACGGAGAATCCCTCCGGCACGCGGTCGCCGGAAAAGATCAGTTGGATGCGGCGCCGGCCGGTGAGCAGGTTGTCGAGCGCTCCGGAAAAGAGCATGCGCCCCCGGTCCATGAAGCCGACATGATCGGCGACGCGTTCGAGGTCGGCGAGGATGTGGGTGCTGAAGAGGATGGTGCGCTCGCCGCCGTCGCCGAGGAATTCGACCATCGCCTCGATGAGTTGGCGGCGGGAGACCGGGTCGAGACCGGCGGCGGGCTCGTCGAGGATCAGCACTTCCGGTCGGGAGGCGAGGGCGAGCGCCACGGCGACGCGCCGCTGGTCGCCGCCGCTGAGGGTGGTGACGGGCCGGTGGGGCGGCAGGTCGAAGCGTTTGAGAAGATCGCGGATGATCGCTTCGTCCCAGCCGGAGTAGAGGCGGGCGTACAGGACGGCCAGCTCGGCGGGGGTCATGCGCCAGGGCAGTTGTTGTTCCTGCGAGACGTAGGCGACGCGCCGCCGCACTTCGTGGGATGCGTTGAGCAGGTCGTGGCCGAGGATGCGGGCGCTGCCGCGGTCGGGACGCAGCAGGCCCATGAGCAGGCGCAGGCAGGTGGATTTTCCCGCGCCGTTGCGGCCGATCAACCCGAAGACCGCGCCCTGCGGCACGGCGAGGTCGAGGCCGTTCACCGCCACCACGGAGGGGCGGAAGGTTTTGGTCACGTCGCGGGTTTCGATGGTGTGGTTCACGTTTCGGGTGGTTCGGGGTTGATTTCGTTCAAGGTTTGTTCGAGAGCGTCGCGGATTTCCTTTTCCCCGGCTCCGAGCTGGCGCGCCTCGACCACCAGTTGGTTGGTGAGCTGGCGAAGCCGCGCGCGGCGTTCGTCCGCCGGCATGACGGGCGGGTCCGGGTGGATGAAGGCTCCGCGGCCGTGCCGGATTTCGATGATGTTGAGATGGGCGAGTTCCGAGTAGGCTTTGACGATGGTTGCGGGGTTGACGGCGAGCGAACGGGCGAGTTCGCGGATGGAGGGAAGCTGCCGCCCCGGAGCCAGCGTCCCGGCCGCGAGATGGTAGCGAACCTGGTCCATGACCTGCCGATAGACCGGTACGCCGGAGTGGGGGTCGATCTGGAACAAGAGCATGGACGTCGGACCGGTGTATTACAACACTAATACAGTGGCAAGGGGAAAATTCATGGGATTGTGATCTTTTCGTCAGTCATGAGGCATTGGTCGATCTTTTGGACTCTGTCGCGGTCTCACGACCGCGCCTACGTGGCTTCGTAGGCCGGTTCGTGAGAACCGGGTGGGGGGACGCCGTTCGCCGGGTCGGGCTGTCGCGGTCTCAATCTCGCGGACCACCCGGAGGATCGGTCCCTGCCTGAAGGGGGATGCGTCCTTGCCATCGGCCGCCGGGGGGCCGAATCTCGGGGCATGCGGAAACAGGAACGGGCGGATCACATCGCGCGCAGGCTCGCGGAGTTGTATCCTGAGACGCCGATTCCGCTCGATCACCGCGATCCATACACCCTGCTCGTCGCGGTGCTGCTTTCGGCGCAATGCACGGACGCCCGCGTCAACACCGTGACCCCCTGGCTGTTCGCGCTCGCCGACACGCCGGAAAAAATGGCACGGGTGCCGGTGGAGACGATCCGGGACATCATCCGGCCCTGCGGCCTGTCCCCGCGGAAATCCGCCGCCATTTCCGCGCTTTCGCGGATTCTTGTGGAGACGCACGGCGGTCGGGTTCCGGCTGATTTCGCGGCGCTCGAGGCGTTGCCCGGCGTCGGCCACAAGACGGCGTCCGTGGTGATGGCCCAGGCATTCGGCGTGTCGGCGTTTCCGGTGGACACGCACATCCACCGCCTCGCCAGACGGTGGAAGCTCAGCGCGGGAAAGAATGTCGAACAAACCGAGCGCGACCTGAAAAGACTCTTTCCCCGGGAGTCCTGGAACCAACTCCACCTGCGCATCATCTTCTACGGACGCGAACACTGCACCGCGCGCGGGTGCGACGGGAAATCCTGCATGCTCTGCCGCGAGGTGCGCCAACCGGCGGCCCCGGCGGGATCATGAGCGCGGACCCTCCGCCGGAAATCGTCGTCACCGGCGGCCGGGGCGGCCTGGCCCGCGCCATCACCGCGCGATTCCGCGAGGGCGGCTGGAGCATCGCCGCGCCCGGCCGGGAGGAACTCGACGTCACCGACGGGCGGGCCGTTGCGGACTATCTCGCCGGGCGGCGGCCCGCGCTGCTCGTCTGCAACGCGGGCGTCATCCGCGACGCCCCGCTGGCGCGGCTCGATCCGGGCGACTGGCGGCACGTCGTGGAGGTGAACTTCCACGGAGCGCGCCGCTGCGCCGCGGCGGTCCTGCCGGGGATGGTGCGCCGCGGGGCAGGCCACATCATTTTCATCTCCAGCCGTTCCGCGCTGCACCCGCCCGCCGGGCAGAGCGCCTACGCAGCGGCCAAGGCCGCCCTGCTCGGTCTCACGCGCGACCTCGCGGCCGAGGCCGGCCCACACGGCATCCGCGTGAACGCCGTCCTGCCGGGCTTTCTTGAGACACCGATGACCGCGCGGGTCACGCGCGCCCGCCGCGACGCCGTGCGCGCCGAACACACGTTGGACCGCCTCAATACGCCCGAGGCCGCCGCCCGCTTCATCTGGCATCTCCACCACGAGCTGCCGCACACTTCGGCGCAGGTGTTCCAGCTCGATTCGCGGGCCGGATGATGGGGTTTGCATCATCCGGCCCGGGTGGTATGGCTCATGCCCGCACGGGCGCGCCCCGCGGGTCCATCCCGTCCAGCCGTCCAAACCAAACATGTTGGAATCACTCACCCACGAATTTTTCGGCAACAGCCTCATGCAATGTCTGCTGGCTGTCGCCGTCGCCTCCGCCGTGTGGTTCGGCCTGCTGATCGTGCGCCGCCTCGCCGCCGGCGCCACCTCGAAAATCGCCGACAAGACGGGCCTCTACTGGAACCGGGTGGTCGCGGCATGCGTGCCGCGGACGCGCCCGTTCTTTCTCGCCGCCCTGGCGATTTTCGCCGGTTCGCGCGTGCTCGATCTGAGTCCGCTCGCCTGGTTTTACATCAACCGCGCCGTGATCATCGTCGCCCTGGTCCAGCTCGGTTTCTGGGCCAGCCACGCCATCAAGCTGTTTGTCAGCGAGACGCGTCGGAAAAACCTGGAGAAAAACCCCGCGGCCGTCACCTCGCTCGGGGCGCTGAGCGTTTTCGCGCGGTCGCTCGTCTGGCTGCTCGTCGTCCTGCTCATCCTGGCCAACGTGGGGATCGAGATCGCCCCGCTGCTGGCGGGTCTCGGCGTCGGCGGCCTCGCCGTCGCGCTCGCCGTGCAGACGATCCTCAAGGACCTGCTGGCATCGCTTTCCATCATTCTCGACAAGCCGTTCGTCGTCGGGGATTTCCTCATCATCGGGGATCTGATGGGGGCCGTCGAACACATCGGCCTCAAGACCACCCGCATCCGCAGCCTCTCCGGCGAGCAGCTCGTCTTCTCGAACAACGACCTGCTCGAAAGCCGGATCCGCAACTTCGGACGCATGAAGGAGCGCCGCGTCGTCTTCGAAGTCGGCGTGACCTACCAAACGCCGCGCGAAAAACTCGCCGCCATCCCGGGACTCATCCGCGAGGCCATTCTCGCGCAGAAGGGCACCCGCTTCGACCGCTCGCATTTCCAGAAATTCGGCGACTTCTCGCTCGATTTCGAAACGGTCTATTTCGTCGCCGTGCCCGACTTCAACACCTACATGGACATCCAGCAGGGCATCAACCTGCACATCCACGAATCCTTCGAGCGCGAGGGCATCGAATTCGCCTATCCCACGCAGACGCTCTTCCTCGAGCGCCCGTCTTCCGTGGGTGATTCCGCGAAACCCGGCGGGATGTAGCCTTGTCACGGTCCCGACGGCCGCCGGGCGGCCGTCGCGTCACGCGCCTGCGGCGGGATCGTAGTCCTTCGGGGCGCGGACGATTTTCTCGACGCCGTGTTTTGTCACGATGTTGCCGCGGCTGCCGCGTCCCTTGATGCCGAATTCCGCGAAATGCAGCGGGCGCACGAGGTTGCGGATGCGCAGGCCGGATTTCAGGTGGATGAGCAGCATCTGCGCGGCGCTCTCCTCGTTGGTGCGGTGCGCGGCAAAGTAGAACACGCGGGTGCCGGGGCGGCCGGGGGTGAGCGGGTATTCCTTCTCGCGGGTGACGCCGCCCACGGTGAACCGCTTGGCCAGCACCGGCCCGTCGCGCCCGTCGCGGTAGATCATCGAATAGATCAGATCCTCCTCCTTGCGGAAAACCGCGACCCGCAGCGGGCGCGGGCCGACGAAGAACTTCCCGGCCACCTTCACGACCTTCATGGTGCCGTTCGAGGCGAAGACGATGACGTCGTCGATGGTCGAGCATTTCCCGACGGGTTCGCCGTCTTTCTTCAGCGCGGTGCCCGCGAAGCCGTTTTTCGCGTCGAGGTAGAGCGTCTCGGTGGCGGCGATGACCTGGGCGCGGTCCACGCGGTCGAAGGTGGCGACGCGGGTTTTCCGCTCGCGCCCTTTGCCATATTTCGCGAGCAGTTCCTTGTACCACCGGATGGTGTATTTGGTGAGGTTGCGGAGGTTCTTGCCGGTCTCGGCGATGGCGTTCTCCAGGTTGCGGATCTCCTCGTCGGCCTTGAACGAGTCGAACTTCGAGATGCGCTTGATCCGGATCTCGGTGAGGCGGACGAGATCCTCTTCGGTGACCTCGCGCTCGAGGTGCCGGACGTGGGGTTTGAGGCCGTCGTCGATGGCCTTGAGGACGGCCTCCCAGGTCTCGCATTCCTCGATGTCGCGGTAGATGCGGTTTTCGATGAAGATCTTCTCCAGCGACGAGAAGTGCCATTTTTCCGAGAGTTCGCCGAGCCGGATCTCCAGCTCCATCTTGAGCAGCTCGCGGGTGCGCTCGGCCGAGCGCCTGAGGATTTCGGACACGCCGAGAAACGCGGGCTTGCCTTCGGCGATGACGCAGGCGTTGGGCGAGATGGCGACCTCGCAGTCGGTGAATGCGAAAAGCGCGTCGCGGGTGGTCTCCGCGTCCGCCCCGGACGGCAGGTGGACGAGGATGTCGGCGTGCGCGGCGGTGTTGTCCTCGATCTTCTGGATCTTGATCTTCCCCTTGTCCGCCGCGGCCACGATGTTTTCCATGAGGCCGCCGGTGGTCGTGCCGAACGGGATCTCGGTGATGCGGAGCAGGTTGCGCTTTTCGACGTCGATTTTCGCGCGGATGCGGATCTTGCCGCCGCGCAGGCCGTCGCGGTAGTCGCCCGCGTCCATCTCGCCGCCGGTCGGGAAGTCCGGAAGCAGCTCAAACGGCTCGCGGCGCAGCGCGGCGATGGATGCCTCGATGATTTCGACGAAATTGTGCGGCAGAATCCGGCACGCGAGGCCCACGGCGATGCCCTCGACGCCCTGGGCGAGGAGCAGCGGGAATTTCACCGGCAGCGTCTCCGGCTCGCGGTTGCGCCCGTCGTAGCTGGGAAGCCAGGCGGTGGTTTTCGGGTTGAAGACGACCTCGAGCGCGAATTTCGTCAGGCGCGCCTCGATGTAGCGCGGGGCGGCCGCCCCGTCGCCGGTGAGCGTGTTGCCCCAGTTGCCCTGGGTGTCGATGAGCAGCTCCTTCTGGCCGAGCTGGACCATGGCGTCGCCGATCGAGGCGTCGCCGTGGGGATGGTATTTCATCGTGTTGCCGACGAGGTTGGCCACCTTGTTGTAGCGGCCGTCGTCGAGTTCCTTCATCGAGTGGAGGATCCGGCGCTGGACCGGCTTGAGGCCGTCGTGCAGGTGGGGGACGGCCCGTTCGAGGATCACGTAGCTGGCGTAATCAAGGAAGTAATCCGAATACATGTCCCCGAGGGAGATGTGCGGGTCCGGGTCGTGCGTCATGTGCGGGGGAGCATTACGGGCTTGCGGCGGGGGTGGCAAGTTTCGGGTTTCTTAAATAACCGAGGATGTATCCCGCTGCGGCGGATCCGCCTGAGATCCTGTCGTGGCGGACGAGCGCCTGCTTCATCCCGCGCCATGCGGCGGCGTCGTCGGCGAGTAGATCGGCCAGCCTGCGCCGCAGCGCGTCCGGCGTCCCGGCAAGCTCCCCGGCTCCGATACGGCGCAGCAGCTCCAGGTTTCCCTCCTCCTGGCCGGGCACGAGATGGTGGATGAGCATCGGGCAGCGTGCTGCGATCGCCTCGTGGACGGTGGCTCCGCCCGCCTTGCCGACCACAAGGTGGTGTTGGTTCATGAGTTCGGGCACCTTGTTTGTCCATCCGATGAGGCGAACGCGGCCGGGGTGTGCGGCGCGCAGCTCACGAACCCTGGCGTTCAGCAGCCGGGTGTTGCGGCCCATCACGACGGTGAGTTTCACATCCGGCGATGCCTCCAGGATGGCACGTCCGTGGCGGCGGACGAAGGGCCTCTTGGCGGTGGCGAAATACAGCACCCGGAACGGTGCGCAGCCATCGTCCGCGTCCACCGGGACGAGCGACTCGAAGCGGGGATCGACGGGAAATCCGGTTTCCACGACGAGGTCGTCCCCCAGCCCCGTGCCAATCATCACCCGGCGCGTGTGGGGATCGGTGACGAGCCAGCGGTCCGACGGCGCGCGAAGCCACGCGGCGTTGATTTCGATCGAATCGGTCACGACCGTGAAGATCGGCACCCGTCCGCCGGGGCCGGCGTCCCGTTGAATCCGCTCCAGGAAATACGGGTAGAGCGGATAGGTGCTGACGACCGCGTCGGGCCGGAAATCCCGCATCATCGCGGCCAGCGCGTTCTCCGGCCCGCGCAGGATCGGGCCGCGGGGCTTGGAGAAGTCGAACCGGCCGGTCAGCTCATAGAGATGCGCCCAGATTTTCGGGAAATAGGTGGTCACGATCCGGTAAGCCCTGCTCGTGGCGCGCGTGGCCCGCGGCGATCCTTCCATGCATGGATCCACGACCCGGGCGACCGCTCCAGCTTTCACAACCGCAGCGGCGAGGCTGTGCGCGGCGCTGTTGTGCCCCTCCCCGAAGGCGGCGGTCACGATGAGCAGGCGGGGACGGCTATCCATGGCAAGCCGTAATAAACGGGAATACGAACGTTGCGTCGATGGCCAATTCGGGCTTTGCTTTCAGCATGCCTCGAAACAAAAAAGCGCCCGAACTCCGCACCATCGATGAAGAAGCGGAAAAGGACGAGGTGGCGCGCTATTACCGCCTGGACCCGGAGCAGGGTGTCTCCAACGAACAGGCCGTCGTGAAACTCGACGCCCCCGATGCGAAAATCAGCAAGCTCGAGGTGCCCGTGCGCAATGAGGTGGAGACCCGAACCATCGAACCGGGCGTTGAGAACCTGATCACGACGAATAAACCGACATTGGAGCAAGAGGAGGCGCAATGGGGCGGGGGTGCAAGCGGCCGTAGGCCCATTCTCTGGGGCTGGTTCGCCCTGATCGGGGTGCTTCTCGCTGGTCTTGCGATCTGGGCCTTCATCGAGATCCGCCGTGCCGGAGAACAACTTGATACCATCCGCGTCGGAACTGAAGAAATGCTCAAGCAGGAGGAAGCGTCGGCGCTGAAAGCCCGCAGCCAGATTGAGCGGATCGAGCACAGCCTGCGCGTATTCACTGAAGCGCCTGACATGGAGACCATGGCCACTGTGGTTCGCCATCCAGAGCGGGTGCGCCCGCTGATGAAGGATCATTATTCCCGTCATGACTACGAACCAATCGGCCCCCGGCGCGTGGATTCACTTCGGCCGCTGACACTCGGATCCATGGGCGATTTCTGGATGGTCACGCTGGAGTCGGAGGAAAACGAGCGGATGAAATTGCTGGTCCAGGCACCTGAGGACGCCGAGGCGAGAGTCGATTGGGAGACGGCGGTCTGCTACCAGCCGATGGATTGGGACGATTACGCCAGAGAGCGTCCGCACGGCACAACCATGGATTTCCGCGTGTTTATCGAGCCGGATACGCTCTATAGCCATGATTTCCGCGATTCCGAAAAATGGGACTCCTTCCTCCTCACCGCCCTCGACAGTGAGGAGGTGCTTTTCGGCTACATCCGCAGCGACAACCCGTCCGCAGAATTGTTGCGCACCTGGTTCGGGCGCTTCCCTTCGCGTCCGGCCGCGATGGTGCTCCGGCTGTCATTGCCCGAGGGGCTGCAATCACCGCGCGGAGTGGTCATCGATGAAGTTCTGGCCATACGATGGATATACATAGTTCCGCCGACCAAGGACGCTTGATTCCGGCCAATTGGAACTCCAGCCTCCGCGTCCATGTCGAGCCCGCAGGATCCACCAGCCGCAGTGATCCGCCGAGTCACTTACCTACGGGTGCTGTCTGGCGTTGCCGGTTTTTTCGCCATCCAATACCTTCTCGGGCTCTGGCGTCTCAGCCGGACATCAAGCGGCATGGAGAACAAATTCAGCGCGATTGCCCGCGATGAATACATCGGCTTCCTCATACTGCAGAATGTACACGCCGTTGTGGCCTACGCCCTGCTCGCCGCGGCCTCGGCATGGCTGCTACAGCCGTTCGTGGCCATCTGGTCGGCTCGTTCGGAATGGCGCCGGCACGTTTGGGTCACGGCCCGGGCGCTGGCGCTAGCGGCGGTGATGCACGCATGGTTCGTGCTGCGTTTGGTGGACACACGCCCGTATTTCCTCACGGACATCGATTTCGGCCATTGGTATTACCGGATCCTCGAAGTGGTCCCCGAACCGGCACGTCCGGCATTTTACCTGGTGTTGTTCACCGCTTTCCCGATCGCGGTGGTCGCCTTCGCGCTGGTTTGGCATTTCCGCCACGGGAGTTTCGGCAAGGTGATCGCTCCGGCGGTGCTGGCCGCAATCGTCATCCCACCGCTGGCAACGCTCATTGGCCAGGCACGCGGGGTGGCCGCCGCCGGAAATGATGCGGATGCCCTCCGTTGGAACATCATCATCATCGGCTCGGATTCGCTGCGCGGTGACCGCATTGGAGCCAATGGCTACCGCCCGCCGCGCGCGAATGCCGCGGGTAAGGCTGGCGTTTCCCCCGTGATCGACGCCCTTGCCGCTCGCTCCGCGAACTTCCGCCACGCGCACACGCCGATCGCATCGACGCTGGAATCCGGCATTTCCCTGATGTCCTCGCAATACCCGCATACCCACGGCATCCGACACATGTATCCGGACCGCGGCAGACTCGAGGGCGCGATGGCGAGGGTGGAGCCGTTCGCGCCGCTGCTCTCGGCCATCGGATACGATACCGCCGCCCTCGGCGACTGGTGCGCGGGATACTACGAGATCGCGCCCCTCGGTTTCGACGACATCCAGGTCTCCAGTTTCGACAACTTCAAGATCTACATGAGCCAGGCCGTGATCATGGCCCATTTCGTGATTCCCCTCTACTTCGATCACGAGGCCGGATACCGGCTCTTCCCGCAGATCCGTTCGTTTGCCCGGTTCGTGACACCCGAAGTCGTGACGCAACGGGTGGAAAACCGTCTTGCGCGCCGGGCGAGGGATGGCCGCCCGTTCTTCTGGCACGTCTTCTACTCGTGCAACCACCTCCCGTTCCGCAGCCCGGAACCCTATCGCAGCATGTTCTCGGACCCTGGCTACGACGGTCCGCACCGCAACGGGGTGGACTTCGATATCGACGCCTTCATCGGCGGCACCGACCTCGAATCGAAATCCGAAGCGCTGCCGCCCCGCGAAGTCGAGCAGATCCGCGCCCTATACGACGGCACCACCCGCATGTTCGATGATCAGGTGGCGCGCATCCTGGCAGCGCTCGAACGCCAGGGACTCGCGGAGCGGACCATCGTCATGATCACGTCCGACCACGGCGAGGATCTCTACGAGCCGGGCGTTACCCTCGGCCACGGCCAGACGATGAACGGCGGGCTGCAATCGTTCCACATACCCATGATTGTCCACGTCCCGGGGGTGGAGCCCTCCGAATTCGACGAGGCCGTGAGCCTGCTCGATGTGGTGCCCACGCTGGCGGAGCTACTCGGCGTGGAATCCGCCGCTTCCTGGGAGGGCCGGAGCTTTGCCGGTTGGCTCGATGGCAGCGAGGAGCCGGAGTGGCGGCCGTTCTACGGGGAAACAAGCTTCCCTTTCATCCAGTTCGAAGTCGCAGGAATCGAGCGGCCCGCGCTGCCACCGATGGACGGGATGACGTTCATCGACCGTTCGTTCAACTTCCAGTTCGTCCTCAAGCCGGAATACGAGGAGCGCCTGGTGGACGCGAAGCAACGTGCGTTGCGAACCCGGCATTGGAAGATCGTCTGCACGCCCGCGGCCGACGGCATGCGGCACTTCGCACTGTTCCACTTCTCAACCGATCCACACGGGCGGACCAACCTCGCCGCCGACCGCCCGGACGTCCTCGAACCAATGCGCCGCGCGCTGGAGCTTTGGATGGACGGGCGCGTCGAGTCGCCGCTTTCCGTGATTTTCCCGGATGGCGAACCCGAATAACCCGCCGTAGCCCGGCGGATGATTCTTGATTTCCGGAAACAGGCACATCAGAATCGAACAATGCAATGCAAATGGATTCTCTTGCCGATCACGCTCCTGTTGCTCCTGGCCCTGGGCTGTGAGAAGACGCGCGAGTCGCTCGCCGAAAGGGCCGGCGGTCTTATCGACTCCACGCGTCATACCCTCGACGTCCGGAGCAACGTGACCGATCTTCATGAAAACCACTACGACGCGTTCGTCAATCAGCGGGACAAGCTCGTGGTCGTCACGTTCACGGCGGATTGGTGCGGACCCTGCCGCCAGCTCGCCCCGGCGATGGAACGGGTCACCTCCGAATTCGGCGACCAGGTGAGCGCCGGCCGCGTCGATGTCGATCAGGCCCGCTCCCTTGCCGCGAAATCGGGTGTCAGTGGCATTCCAGACGTGAGGTTTTTCCACAACGGCCGGCAAGTGCATCAATTCACTGGCGCGCGCAACCGTGACCAGTTGCGCGAGGTCTTCCAGGAACACTTCGATGCGATGGAGGAAGGCACTCTGGGAGAATCCACGATTATCCCGGAAATCCAACCGTTGGCCCGCGAGCTGCGCGAAGTCTCCCGCGACCTGCGGACCACGCCGCCACCACCCGAACCCTCGGAAGATGCCGCAGACGGCAACGAGGAAGAAACCGCGCAGCCGGTCATCCGCCGGATGGAAAAAGACTGGATGCCGCCCGGCATCGAGCGCCGCTAGCCGGGTCGTCTGGTCGGAATGACGAAGCGCGCGCCGTTTTTTGAAGAATCCCATGGCCATCACGGCAAATCAGGGCCATGCTGTGGATGGTTGAGACAGGTGAATCCTGTCATCCATAAACCCCTAAACCGAAACACACCCATGCAAACCGCAAACGCAAATCCGTTGGTTACCATCACAGTCAGGCACGAGAGCGTCACCGACGCCCTACGGGAGCACGCGCAGCGCAAGATCGAAGGGCTGCATCTGGATTACCCGCGGATTATCGAAGCAAAAGTCATTCTCGACGTTCAGAAAAACCGCCACATTGCGGAAATCATCCTTTTCTGCGCCAACCACATCACCATCGAGGCCCACACCGAGGGCGCTGACATGTATTCAGCTCTGGATACCACCGCGGACAAGATCGCCCGCCGCATGCGCAAGCACAAGACGCGGCTGCTCAAGAAGAACCGCCCGCACCGCAACGAATCGATCCGCTACCTTGAGGAAAGCTATTTCACCGAGGACGTGCTCGATCATCCTCAGGAATCCGAGCAAGACCCGGTTCCCTACATCGTTCATCCCGAGAATTACCAGATCCGGACGATGTACAAGGAGGATGCGGTGATGGAACTCGAGCTTTCCGACCGCCCGTTCGTGCTCTACCGCAGCGCGCGGCGCGGCTGCCTCACCATCGTTTACCGGCGCAAGGATGGCGAGTTCGCCTCCCTTGATATCGACGGATAACTTGTCTCCCCTGCAGGCCAACATAAAATCGCCGGGTGTCCGCCATGGGCGCCCGGTGATTTTTTCGCATGGCCGCCCTTTCATGGAGATTGCCGGGAATCGCAAGGAGTCCCGTCACCACCGCCAAGGGTGAGGCCGAACCACCACAGCCACGTCATCGCCAGCAGAATCGCCGCCAGGCCGACGTGCAGCACCTGCACCCACGAGAATATCCCGAGCCACGCCATGATCATGCCGAGCACCATCTGGAGCACCACGATGCCGAAAACCGTGTGTTCCACCAGCCCGACACCACCGGACCGATGCCGCCACGCGAACGTGTAGGCCAGCAGCGCCACGGCCAGCACCACCCAGGCAAAGCTGCGGTGAATGATGTACCACCATGATTGTTCAAGCTCCCCGATCCATGTTTCACGCGGTGCGTTGTTGTATTCCTTGGCCAGTTCGTCGGTGAGCTCCCGCACCTGCGCGCCGCCGATACCCTCGATAATGATCAACAGAAGCAGCGCGCCCACCGAGAAGCGCGTCGCCCGGCGTGCCCGCGGGTCGGGCATGCGCACGCGCCACGGCCGTTCGGTACCCGCCCACGCGCAATATACCAGCAACCCGAGCAACCCCATCGCCAGTGCCAGATGCGCGGTGATCACACCGGGCTGCAAGCCACTGAAGACCACCCTGGCACCCATCCACGCATTCACGCCGATCACGATCACCGAGGCCAAGGCACACACGAAAACCATCGGCTTTCGCCGGATCCACCAGCAGGATGCGACCAAGGTCGCCAGTGCGAAAAAACCAACGGGCAGGCTCGTCAGGCGGTTCACGAACTCGGTCCACACATGCCGGGGATTGAAAATGTCGCGCAACGTCTCCGGCGTCACTTCGGCAGGGTCGCGACCCATCCACGCCGCCTTGCGCTGGAATACCTCGATCGGTAGCGCGTCGAAATCCACCTGCTCGGCAGAGGTCGGAGGGATCAGCCGCCCCCAGCATTTCGGCCAGTCCGGGCAGCCCATGCCCGAACCGGAGACCCTTACCGTCGCACCCACGAACATCAACACCAGCACCGAAGCCAGCGCCGCGATCGCCAGCTTTTGAAACCACGTCGTCGCCATGCCCGGAATGTGCCCGGAGGAGGCGGCGACGCCAGCGGAAATTCGTGCCCTGCCGCTACGTCGGCCTCGCACCCTCCACCCCATCCGCCGTTTCGACAGCTGGGTCGGGCGGCTTGGTGTCGGGCGGCTGGGTCGGCGTGATTTCCAGCAGTTCCATCTCGGTCGAATGCCCGGTCTGCTCCGCCGAAATGGCCACGCCGATCCACCGGAACTCGTCGCTGCTGTCGAGCACCACCTTCAGCACCATCGTCAGCGGCACCGCAAGCAGCATGCCCAGCGGTCCCCATACCCAGCCCCAGAACAGCACGGACAGCACCACCACCAGGGTCGAAATGCCGAAGCGGCGGCCCACCAGCATTGGTTCGATGAAGTTGCCGAGGAAATTATTGATCAATAGATAGCCACCCGCCACCAGCACTGCATTGGGAAGCCCCTCGGTGAGCAGCGCGAGCAACATCGGCGGAATCCCCGCCAGCAGCGATCCAATCACCGGGATGTAGTTCAGCGCGAACGCGAGAATGCCCCACAACAGATAGAAATCCAGACCCGCCGCCCAGCACAGGAATCCGGCCAAAACACCTGTCACCAGACTCACGACCGTCTTGATCGCGAGAAACCGCTGGATGTCCTTGGTTGCCGCCACCATCCGCGCCAGGTCGGGGCCGCGCGCAAGGCTGATCGCCTCCAGCCGCCGCCCGAACATCCTCGCCTCGGAGAGCATGAAGATCGTCAGCACCAGCACGACAAGCGCCGTGCCGAAGAAACCGACCACCTGCCCGAGGAGCCCGGCACTCACGCCCCAGATCCGCTCGAAGCGGATATCCTGGAGGTTCGCAATGTTGTTCTCGACCGCGACGCGGATTTTGTCACGCGCGTCCTCCACGCCCGCCTCCTCCAGCTTCATAGCCAGCGTTTCCGATCCACGCCGCAGTTGCTCGCTGAACTGCGTCGCGTATTTCTCGTCCCACTGCCGCTGCAGGTCGCCCACCAGCGAGACGCCCAGCAGGATCAGCCCGATGATGAACGCGAAGTCGATCAGCACGGTCAGAAGCACTGCGATCGAGCGAGGCACCTTGCGGTTGCGCAGGGCGTTGGTGATCGGGAAACTCACCGTTGCCACGAAAAACGCCAACAGCACCGGCAGGAAAAAACCCTGCGCCGCCTTCAATCCGGAGACCACGATCACCAGCGCGGCCAGCATCAGAATGACGCGTCCAGCCCTCGCAACCGGCAATCTACCCGTTTTATCCATGGTCGCGCCCACTTAATCCCGACTCCGCCTCACACGCAAGGGATTCCCTCCGATTTATTACCGGTCCGCGAAAAAACCCGGGCGGTCGGGACCGGCCGGGCTTTTTGGAAACGGGATCGCGAACCGCCGGATTATTCCGCAGCGGCAGGCTCTCTGGCCTCGGCAGATTCCTCGGCTCCTTCCTCGTCGGTGGTGGATTCGGAAACCGTGGCGGCCGGCTTCGTGATGTGTGCCACCACAATGTCGGCGGTGCCGGTCGGCGTCACACCGGACGGGTATTTGATGTCGCCGATATGCAGGGCATCTCCGAGTTCCATCGCGCTGATGTCCACCTCAATGGACTCCGGAAGGTCCTTGGGGACGCAGGTGATTTCTAGCGCGTGCAGGAACTGCTCAACGATGCCGCCCTCCTTCACGCCAGGTGCGTCACCGTGGAAATTCACCGGGATCTGTGCGGTGATCTCGGTCTTGTTGTCAACGGCAAGAAAATCAACGTGGAGGGTGGATCCTGATATCGGGTGCTGTTGCACGCTTTGGAGGAAAGCCATGCGGGTGCCCTCGCCCTCGACATCAAGGTTCACCAGAATGTTGTCCGAGCTGCTCTGGGCCAACAGCTCTTTGAACGTGGAGGCGTCCACCTTGAGATTGCTGCTTTCTACGTCCCGCCCGTAGATGACCGAGGGAATCCAGCCCTCGCGGCGCATCTGCTTGAGAACGCCGGACCCGGTGCGGGCCCGCGGGGCTGCCTTGAGTGTCTTTGTCTTGGCCATGTTCTTTTTTGTGATGGGTGTGCGGGTGACGCCGCCGGAAGTCATTGCGCGGCGCGCGCGGGCGGGCTGTTTAACGACCCTTGGCGCGCTTGTCAAAAAATTGTTTGCCCGAATACGCCACCGGCGCGAGTAACTTGGCGCCATGTCGCGGAATATGCTCCTCATCGGCCGTGGATACCTCGGCGCTGCCGTGGCCACGCGATTCTCGACCCACGGCTGGCGCGTGACCGCCGTGTCGCTCACCGGGGGGGAGGGGGCCACGGCCTGCGACGTGGCGGACGCAGCCGCCGTCGCGCGCTTGCCGCGCGCGGATGCCATCGTGCATTGCGCCGCCTCCGGGCGTGGCGGCGGCGAAGATGCCTACCGGCGCGTCTATGTCGATGGCTGCCGGAATCTCGCCGCCTCCTTTCCCGGAGTGCCGCTGTTATTTACTTCCAGCACCTCGGTCTATGGACAGACCGACGGCTCCACCGTCACCGAGGAAAGTCCCACCGAACCGCTGCGGGAAACCGGAAGGCTGCTGCTAGCCGCCGAAGAGGCCGTGCTTGGTGCCGGCGGCTTCGTCGCGCGCCTGTCCGGGATCTACGGCCCCAAGCGCAGCGTGATCCTGGGCAAATTTCTCTCCGGCGAGGCAGTCATCGAGGAGGACGGGCGGCGCACGCTCAACCAGATCCACCGCGACGACGCCGCTGCGGCGGTCCACCATTTGCTTACCGGCGGCGCGGAGCCGGGCATCTACAACGTCAGTGATTCCAGCCCGCTTTCCCAGCGCGAGTGCTACGAGGCGCTCGCGCGGATTTTCCTGCGCCCGGTGCCGCCGTCCGGCCCGCGCGATCTGAACCGCAAGCGCGGATGGACACACAAGCGCGTCTCAAACGCGAAACTCCGGGCCACCGGCTGGGAACCCGGATTTCCCTGCTACCTCGACGCCATCGACACCCTGGAGCGCTGAGTCCTTGCCATCGGTCCGTCTTACATTGACTGCAAGAAAACGCCGTGCCGCCAGTAAATGACGAGGTGGGAACGCGGGGGACCGCCGCGCCCTAATCCCGGAGAAAAACACCCATGATGAAACACCGCACCCTATCCGCAGCCATCGCCGCCACCGCCCTGTCCGCCGCCGCGCTCCACGCCGCGCCGGAAATCCCGCTCGAACTGCCGCGCTACGACGGCCGCGCCGGAGACAGCTCCAAGCCCGTCCAAGTTTATATTCTCGCCGGACAGTCGAACATGGTCGGTTTCGGCCACATCGACAACTCGCGCCCGCTCCATCCAAGTGTGTTTCTCTCCGCCGATCCCGCCGTCATTCCCGGCGAAATGCCCATCGGCGGCTCGGCGCTGGCCGCCCACCGCATCTATCAATCGGCGGACGCCGATGCCGAGCCCGGCGCGAAGGTCGCGCTCCACGAGGGTGCTTACGATCATGAGGCCGACTACGCCCGGCTCACCCCCGCGGAATCCGCCACCGTCGCCCTCGGCACCTTTTCCGAGGATCTCCCCGCGCTCGATGGCCCCCACACCGCCATCGTCACCGCATACATCGAGGTCCCCGAAACCGGAACCTACACGCTCCATCCCGGCTTCCGGGACAGCACCCACGCCATCGCCACCCTCGGCGGCAGGGAGGTCTATCGCAGGGAACCCGGCGGCCGCCCGATCATCACGAAAACCAAACTCGAAGCCGGCGAGCGCCACCCGCTCACGATCACCTATCTCAAGACCGGCTCCGCCGCCCTGTGGATGGAGCAGGTCGATCTCAAGGGCACCGGCGACCTGATGAGCTACATCAACCAGGGCAAGCACACCCACCTCATCGAGCCCGACGGCGAGTGGGTCGTCCGCGACGACGTCATCTACAAGGAGGCGCTCCTCCGGCCGGATTCGCCGGCCGCGCCGCTCAGCGTCCGCGCGCACGGCAGCATGTTCGGCCCCGAGCTGGGCTTCGGATTCGTCATGGGCACGTTCCACGACGAGCCGGTGCTCCTCATCAAGACGGCCCAGGGAAACCGCGCGCTCCGCTACGAGTTCCGCCCGCCTTCGAGCGGTCGCACCAATCCCGACAGCGAATGGGAGGGCCGCGAATACCGGAACATGATCCGCAGCGTCCGCGAAACCCTGGAAAAAATCGACGAACTCGTCCCCGGCTACGACGGCCAGGGCTATGAAATCGCCGGATTCGCCTGGTGGCAGGGCCACAAGGACGCCGGATCCACCAAGGAGGAATACGAGGAACACCTCGCCAACCTCATCAACGACGTCCGCGACGAATTCGACGCGCCCGACATGCGCGCCGTCGTCGCCACCGTCGGCTTCGAGGGCTACCGGATGAACGAGGACTACCAAAAGATCTGGGCCGCGCAGATGGCCGTTGGCGATCCCGCCCGGCACCCGTCGTTCGAGGGCAACGTCGCCTCCGTGGACACCCGCGACTTCTGGCGCGACGTCCACGAGGCCCCGCAGCCGCAGGGCCATCACTACCACCGCAGCGCCGCCACCTACCTCCTCACCGGCGAGGCCATGGGGCGCGCCATGGTGAACCTGCTCGGCGGCAATGCCGAAATGATCCCGAAAACCGACCGCGAGGAGCGCGTCGCCGCCGAGATCGCCGCCGAAGCCGCGAAACCCGATCCTACCGAAGCGGAACTCGCCGCCTCGCAGGCCGCCATCAAGCCGATCATCCTCGACGGCGCTCTCGCGAACTTCACCGCGGATTCCCGGAACTGGTCGTCGATCGAAAACTCGATCGCCGGCGAGCGCCCCGAACGCGGCGACGCCAGCCTGCTCGACGACCACCTCGACACCGCCGCCGACTACTTCCGCAAGGCGGGCATTTCCGACTACGACTGGCAACCCTTCGGCGGCGACATCCGCTCCGCCGGGTGGCACTACCAGCCGATCGACGTCGCCGACCCCTCCTCCGGCGTCGAAGACCTCGCCGACCTCCCGCCCGCCGGCATGGAGGACTGGTTCAAGCCCTCCTTCGATCCCGAAAGCGCCGGCTGGAAAACCGGCCCCGCGCCCTTCGGCGGCAACCGCAAGAACCCCGGCGCGCCGGACCGCCCCGATTGGTATCAAGCCCCGCCGCGCCCCGAAGCCGCCACCGCCTTCGACAACGACGGCGTCCTGCTCCGCCAGACGTTCGACCTGCCCGCCCTCAAGGACGGCCACCGCTACCGCATCCGCGTCGCCGGCAGCGCCCGCGCCAACTCCGGCGATGGATACGCCATCTTCGTCAATGGCAGGCTGCTCGCCGACGTCAAGCGCGGTATCGCCGCATGGCGTCGCGAGGGCTGGCGCCCGCGAGGCAGCCACATCTGGCACGACTTCCGCGACGAGTTCAAGGGCGGCGAAACCGCCCTCGCCATTGCCGCCTTCCCCATGGACAATTGGTCCGAAGGCCGCCTCATTCCCGACCGGGATCCGCTCAGCGTGTGGATCGAGGAAATGAAAATCCCGTCGCTCGACGGCCCCCCGGAAACCGTCGAATCCGCCCTCGGCCACGTCGCCGGCGCCCAGCCCTCGCCCTCCCGCGAGGAAGGCGCCCGGGACACCCTGATCTATCTCCACGGCGACGAAGGCGGCTCCGCGCCCGTCCGTATTCCCCACGCAAGTCCCGTTTCCTTCAGCCCCGCGGGCGACGTCCTGTTGCTCCGGGAAGCCGCGCCCGACGACGCCATCGAACACTTCCTCGTCCACACCAAAGACCTCGCGGACGTCCCGCCCTTCGGCGCACGCAAACGCATTGGCGGCAGATGGGTCACCGACCACCAATGGTCCGACGATGGAGCCACACTCACCCTCACCTCCGAAATCAATGACAGCGAGGTCGTCGTGAACATCGAAGAATACTTCGGAAGCCCTTAGCCGTAGGCTCATTCGTGAGAATGAGTGGGTAGCGCCCCGCGCCCCACCATCACCCCGCGCTCCCACACCCCAACCGTAGGCTCATTCGTGAGAATGAGGGGGGCGACTCCCGCTCCACCATCGACTCGCGATTTATCAATCACGCCCAAATCGCACGCGTCCCATCGCCCTTTCACATCGGGTGCAGGACAAAAAATCAAGGAGAGGCGATTCATCATCGCCAATGGGGCGATCCATCATCGCCTTCGGGTGGAAGGTGAATGAAAAAGCGCATCGGCTCATCTCATTCTCCAATCATCCGCATCGGCGAAGGAGGTTCGCCGCTCCTTGGGAGCCATCATCCTCATGGCGGTGTCCAGGCTGACTTTTTTGTCCATCACCCTTCCACATCCGTTTTCCCGTTCGCGTCTTGAGTTCCGCGCGCATCCAACTAATTTTCTTGCATGTCTCTCTCAAAACCCGTCCGGCTCTTCTGCTCCGACCTCGACGGCACCCTGATCGGCGAACCGGAATCCGCGGCGGATTTCGCCGCCACCTGGAAGTCCCTCGGGGATGCCGCTCCCGTCCTCGTTTACAGCACCGGCCGCCTGCACGGCGACGCCCTGCACGCCATCGGCTTGGCCGGCCTGCCCCGACCGGAATTCCTCATCACCGGCGTGGGCACCGTGATTTATCACGTTGCCAAGGACCGCATTGTCGATGAATTCTCCCACAGCCTACAGGATGGATGGGACGCCGCCCGGGTCCGCGAAATCGTTTCCACGCTCGACGGTATCGAACCGCAGCCGCCCGAGCACCAGCACGAATGGAAATGCAGTTGGTTCTGGCACGGACGCGGGGACGACGACATCGAACGCCTCCGCACCCTGCTCGCGGATGCCGGAATCCGCGCCCAGGTCGTCTATTCGTCGGGGCGCGACCTCGATGTGCTGCCCCACAACGCCAACAAGGGGAACGCCCTGCGCTGGCTCTGCACCCACCTCGATGTCGCACTCACAGAAGTCGTCGTCGCGGGTGACACCGGCAACGACGTGTCAATGTTCCTCGTGCCCGGCGTGCGCGGCATCGCCCCGGAAAACGCCGAACCTGAACTGATCGACCGGCTCGGCGGGGCCGACGCGTATCACGCCGACGGAACCTGCGCCGCCGGCATCCTCCAAGGCCTGCGCCGCTTCGGCGTGATCCCGGAAACCACCCGGACCACCGATTGAGCGAACCTTTACCAACAGCCCGAAGAAACCCCATGAGCCGAAAACGCAAACTCGACATCCTCCACCTCTCCCTCCACGGGTTGATCCGCGGTGAAAACCTCGAACTCGGCCGTGACCCGGACACCGGAGGCCAGTGCCTCTACGTCCTCGAACTCGTCAAGGCGCTCGCCCGCAACCCGCGCGTCGCCCGCGTCTCGCTCGTCACCCGCCGCGTGCGCGACGCCAAAATCTCGCCCGACTACGCCGTCGAGAACGAACCACTGGCCAAAAACGCCGAAATCCTCCGCGTCCAGGCCGGCCCGAACCGATACCTTCGCAAGGAAGTGCTGTGGCGCCATCTCGACGCCTTTATCGACAGCACACTCGCCCGCCTGCGCAGGGAAAAACGCGTGCCGGATCTCATCCACGCCCACTATGCGGATGCCGGATACGTCGGCCGCCAGCTCGCCGCCGTGCTCGGCTGCCCGTTCGTTTTCACCGGCCACTCGCTCGGCCGCTGCAAGCGCGACAGCCTCATCGAGGGCGGTGCCGATCCGGCGGACATCGACATGCGCTACAACCTCTCCGCCCGCATCGAGGCCGAGGAACTCAGCCTCGACGCCGCCAGCCTCGTCTGCACCAGCACCCGCCAGGAGGTCGGCGAACAATACGCCCTCTACGACCAGCACGCCGAGGCCCGCACCCGCGTCATCCCGCCGGGCGTCGATCTCACCCGCTTCGACGGCCCCAACGACGCGGAGATGGACGCCGCCATCGACGCCATGCTCGCCCCGTTCCTGCGCGATCCCGCGCGCCCGCCCGTGCTCACCATCGCGCGGGCCGACGAGCGGAAAAACCTGCCGGCTCTCGTCCGAGCCTTCTCCGGCAACGATTTCCTCCGCGAAAACGCCAACCTGATCGTCATCGGCGGCAACCGCGAGCGCATCGACAAGCTCTCCCCCGGCGCGCGCAAGGTCTGGATCGAGCTGCTCCGCTGCATCGACGACGGCGGCCTCCACGGCATCGCCGCGTATCCCAAGACCCACAAGTCGCCCGAAATCGCCGGCCTCTACCGCTGGGCCGCCGCGCGTGGCGGGGTGTTCGTCAATCCGGCGTTCACCGAGCCGTTCGGCCTCACCCTGCTCGAAGCCGCGGCCGCCGGCCTGCCGCTCGTGGCCACCAACGACGGAGGCCCCCGCGACATCCTCGCCAATTGCGAGAACGGCACCCTCATCGATCCCAATAACGACGAGGAAATCGGCGATGCCATCGAGGCGATCCTCGCCGACCCCGGAAAACGCGAATCCCTCTCGCGCACCGGCCACGAACGGGTGCGGGAGTTCTACTCGTGGGATGCCCACGTCGCAAGCTACCTCAAGGAGGTGGATTCCGTTCTGCCCGCCGAGCGTCCCGTCCGCAAGGCCAGCAGCCGCGGAGCAATTGTCGAACGCGAGCGCTGGATCGTCATGGACCTGCTGCCGCAGATCGAGGAGCAGCCGCCGGAACTCGTCGCACGCTGGAACACCCTCTTCGACCAACACCCGAACATCGGCTTCGGCATCGCCACCGGCGTTTCCTTCGACGAAGCCTGGGAAGTGATCCGGCGCTGCGGCATGCCCGAACCAGGCTTCGTCATCTCCGGCCTCGGAGCCGAGATTCTATACGGCGAATCCGGCGTCGCCGACGAGCGCTGGCCCAACCAGATCGCCCACCGCTGGGATCGCGAAGCCATCGCAAAAACCCTCGCCGACGCACCCGGTCTCTCGCTCCAGCCGGAAGCGCACCAACACCGGTTCAAGGTCTCCTATTTCCTCGACAAAAACCAGTCCACCACACGCCTCGACATCCAGCGCCGCCTGCGCGAGGCGGGGCTTTCCGCCAAGGTCATCGTCAGCGCCCGTTCACTCGTGGACATCATCCCCGTGCGCAGCGGCAAGGACGTCGCCCTGCGCTACCTGGAGAATCGCTGGGGCGTCGCGCCCGAGCGCATCTTCTACTTCGGCACCTACGCCAACGACCTCGCCGCCGTCCGCGGGCGCAACCTCTCGACACTCGCGGGCGATGCCGACCGCGTGCTGCGCCAGATCCGCCCGCGCCCGCGCCTCCACCACGCCAAGTCCCCGGGCCTCGCCGGATTTTTCGAGGGGCTCGACCACTTCGGGTTTCTCAAG
>SLAV01000233.1 GCA_007126655.1 Haloferula sp.
GTTTATATCTTCGAGTTCCCCGCCAAGTCAAGAACCCGTCTGCCGCGTGCACCTCCCGTCATGTCGCACACGACCCGAAACGCCCCATCCTCGATCCTATTCCCGCAGTTCGAAAGGTCTTGAGGACGGTTTCTCCGGGCAGGGAAAATCTTCCGGAATTTCCTGTGTGACCTCTCCGGAGGCGGCCCATTCCGTGCCTCGCTGAAAGGTGACGATGAAGCCGACCCCCTCGAAGGCCTCGGTGTCGTGGCCCAGCGTGGTGTGGAAAACCCGGCCCTCACCGTATTCGATCGTCATCAGGGTCGGCTCATTGCGCCCGGCTTCCTGCAATTCCGGGGTGTCGGCGGCGGTGGCGAGGATCGTCATGTTCACGGCCGGCCCGCGCATCATCGAGTAGCATTCGTCCCGGCTGTGCATCCAGGTCTCCGGCAATCCCCGGGTGATGGGGTGCGACAGGTCGCGCATCGTGATGAGGAATTCATTCCGCGGTCCGTGGGTTCCGGCGCGGCCCGGACTTTCGCTGTCGCGGACGATGTTCCCGTCCGCGTCATAATAGACGTAGGGGCCGGAATCGATGTTCCGGCCGCCCCACCCGCCGAGCCCGATCATTTTGTTGAATTCCGTCCAGTCCCCCCATGGATTGCTTGCGGCGTGGACGATGACCAGGCCGCCGCCGTTTTTCATGTAGTCCTCGAAGTTCGCGCGTGTTTGTTCCGGCCAATCGGCGGCCGCGTGACCGAAGTTGCTCACCACGACGTCGTAATCGCCGAACTCCGGCGAGAAATCCGGATCCTGCCGGGGGTTTTCGACACCCTCCGTCTCGCCGGCTCCCGCATGGGGCAGCCAGCTCTCCTCGCGCTGGTAATTGGAGATGAACCGCGTGCGCGCCACGTCCACCTTGAAGACACCACTTTCCTCAAGGTATTGCTTCATCATCACCGTGGACTTCGGCCACACGGCGTGGTTGTTGTGTCCATCGACAATCAACGCCCGCAGCTTCGCTTCCGCGGCGGAGGATGAAGCGGTGAACAGGACGGCAATAAAAATCGGGACGACGTGTTTGATCATGACAAAAAAGATTACGCGGTACCATGCGGATTATTTACGCCCTGTGCACGAAAAATCGGCCCGCGAAATCAAAACCCTCAGCGAAATCCCTGTTGAAAGCGAATTGCACGCACACGCTCATGCGCGAGATTGCTGCTCCGACCACCCAACATAAAAAGGGAGGAGCCATTCATGTCCAATATCCTGATCCCCAATTTCCTTCACGGAAGCCTCCTAGCCGCCCTCGCCCTCGGCCTTCTCTCCTGTGGCCGGTCCGAACGACTCACCATCCACACCGGCGAGGCCCACGGCACCACCTACCGCATCAAGGTGCCCGGCAGGGCCCGTCTCGACCAACTCGGCATCGACAAACTCCTCAAGCAATTCGACCGCGACCTCTCGACCTGGTGCGACGACAGTTGGGTCGCGGAATTCAACAGTGCCACGGCGGGCACCACCATGGAAATGCCGGAAACGGTCGCCACCCTGCTGGAAATGTCGGAGAGATACCACGCCGAGACCGGCGGTCTCTTCGACCCCACCATCGGCGCGCTGATCCGCATCTGGGGATTCGGCGCGTGGCGCGCCGGCCACACCGCCGACCCGTCGGAGGAGGAAATCACCGCCGCCCGCGAGGCCTCGGGATTCGACAATCTCGAAATCGACGGCCGCCAAGTCACCAAGCTCCACGACGGACTCATGCTCGACTTCTCCGGCATCGCCAAGGGCCACGCCGTCGATCTCATCGGCGACATCCTCTCCGCTGCCGGCCACACCGATTTCCTCATCGACTTCGGCGGCGACATCCTCGCCCGCGGCAATGCCCCTGGCCGCGAGCAGGGCTGGAAAGTCGCCGGCCCCGCACTCGAATCACCCGTCACCTTGGTAAACCAGTCCATCGCCACCAGCGGGTCCGATCACAACCACCGCGGCACCCACTCGCACATCATGGACCCGCGCACCGGTCGGCCGGTGCCCACCGGCCCGCCCGTCGCCGCCACCGCCGACACCTGCGCCGAAGCCGACGCCCGCGCCACCGCCGCATGGGTCGGGCAGGCCGCGAGGTGAACTGCCTTCCCGTCAGGCCACCCGCGCGTCCACCAGCGCCGCGCGGGTCCGCTCGGTGATGGCGTCCCAGTCCCGCGCCTCGATCAGCGCCGGATCCACCATCCACGAGCCGCCGACCGCCGCCACCACCGGCAGGTCGAGATACTCACGCATGTTCAAAGCATGGATCCCACCCGTCGGGATGAAGCGCACCCCGGTGTGCGCGTAAGGACCGGCCAGCGCCTTCAGCATGGCCACCCCGCCCGCCGCGCCGGCGGGAAAGAATTTCAACAGGTCGCAGCCGAGGTCCATCGCCCGCTCGACCTCGCCCGGCGTCATCACGCCCGGCGCGAAATGCAGCCCGGCCTCCCGCGCGGCCTCCACCACCGGCGGATTCAGGCCCGGAGCCAGCGCGAACACCGCGCCCGCGTCCCGCGCCCTCACCGCCTGCTCTGGGGCCAGCACTGTGCCCGCCCCGAGCAGGATTTCTGGAAACTCGCGGGCGATCAGCGAGATCGACTCCTCCGCCGCCTTGGTGCGGAATGTGATCTCCATCACATCCAGACCGCCCTTCAACAACGCTTCCGCGAGCGGGCGGGCATCCTCCGCGCGGTGAAGAACGACTACGGGAACAACACGGACACTGGTAATGCGATCAATCATCTCGCCAACAGGCTACCCGGAACCCGGCCCCGACATCCAGCAAATCCGCACCCCGCCCTTCATCCTTGCAGCCGCCGCCGATGCGGGGCATGACTCCGCGCATGCCCAGACCCGACTCCCGCCAGCCCGACGCCCTGCGCCCCGTTTCCTTCGTCCCGCACGTCGCCCCCCACGCCACCGGCTCCGTGCTCGTTTCCTTCGGCGAAACCCGCGTCATCTGCTGCGCCACCGTCGAGGACGACGTGCCTCGCTGGATGCGCGCCCAAAAGGTCGAGGGCGGGTGGCTCACCGCCGAATACTCGATGCTCCCCTACTCGACCCTCGACCGCAAACCCCGCGACATCTCGCGCGGCAGGCTCGACGGACGCTCCTCCGAAATCCAGCGCCTTATCGGCCGCTCGCTGCGCGCCGTCGTCGATCTGAAGAAAATCGGCCAGCGCACCGTCTGGATCGACTGCGACGTCCTCCAGGCCGACGGCGGCACCCGCACCGCCTCCATCAGCGGCGCGTGCGTCGCCATGGCCATCGCCTTCAACCACATGCTCAACGAGGGCAAGCTCAAGGACTTCCCGATCAAATCACTCGTCGCCGCCGTCTCCGCAGGGGTCTTCCAGGGCGAACCCGTGCTCGATCTCAACTACGTCGAAGACAAGGAGGCCAGCGTCGATTTCAACGTCGTCATGACCGAAGGCGGCCAATTCGTCGAAGTCCAGGGCAGCGGCGAGGAGGCCGTCTTCTCCGCGGAGGAAATGCAGGCCATGCTCGCGCTCTCCCGCAAGGGCGTCGATGAAATCACCACCCTGCAGAAAACCGCCATCCTCACCGCCGACCGCGCCGGCCCGGCCGACCTCGCCTCCCTCACCGCCGCCTTCACCCCGGCCCCGCGCGACCCGTGAACCGGACGTCCGATCATGATAAAGCAGCAGGTGCTGAAAATCCTGACCGCTCCAGGAATCCTGACCGGCTTGGCGATCATTTCCTGCGCTTTGATTTCCGGCTGCCGCGATGGCGCAAAAGACGAATTGACGTCCGTCCAATGACTCAACCGGATGAACGCGGCCGATAGATCGCCCGATCCGGAAACTCAAGGTCGGGACGGCGCAAGTGCAGGTCGCGCACCCGCTGCCATGGAGTGGCGGCGTAAGGCGGAGAAGGCGGCGATCCGCGCCGGAGTCGCGACGGCACCGGTTCATCCAGATCCCTGGCCACGAAGCCCAGGCCGGTCCATGGACAGGCATCACAAAAATCCAGGTATGAATTGAGATACATGAACAAACCGTCGTTCGGCAGCAGGCCCCAGGAGTGAGGCAGCGGTGCAAGCTCATGATGGACTTGGCTCGACCATGACCAGCGGGCGGAAAGCGGATCATCCTCCCAGTCGATCCATTCCGAGCGGCATTGGTCTTCCTGGATGGCGTATCCCAAGGGATAATCGGTTGCGGGATCCATCTTGGCTCTCGCTGGCCAATCGAACTGCGTATCCCGCCAATTTGTCCTGTGTTGAATCGGGGATTTCGATGAGATAATCCGATCCGGATGCATGGAAACCATCATCAAACCTGCGATGAAGGATCGGGTCGCGGGCAAGCTTTTCCGCATGGGAGGCATTCGTGGCCGGATCATCCGGCGATATCAGAACATTCAGGACCCGCATCCACACGTCACCGGAAACGCTCATGGGTGGATCATCGACCGCGAGCATGAGATCACGCACGCGCTGGCGGTCCGCTTCGAACGCGTCCAGATCCGTCGCCACGATCAGCCCCATCCAGAAGATCGCGGCATTGCGAGCGGGTGGCGGAACACGCGGCGGTCGGCTGTTGCAAATCGGTTTTTGGGCACAACCACACTACCTGCTTTGGAATCCGAATCTTGCCCGGCGAAAACGTATCCGGGCATGATCAGATCCAAATCCATTCACCCATCCATCCACCACCCACGCCCATGTCCTCCGCAGCAACAACCGGTTCAGGGTGAATGCCCTGGAAAACATTCCGCGCTTTGGCTTCCGGACGCGCTACCCGCCTTCACGCCGGCCCCGGTAGCAAAGCGCGAAGACCAGGAAGCATGCGGCGATGATCCCGCCCAGGATGGCCCAGAAGACATCCCATCCGCTGCCGTCCGGCCGCACCACCGTGTGGCGCAGCCACCCGCAGAACAGCGCCCCGATCAGTGGGCCGACTCCGCCGGCCACCATCGCCAGCAGCCCCTGGGCCTGCCCTTTCAGCGCGGGATCCACCCGCCGGTCGAGAAACACCTGCGCGGTGATGAAGTAAAACGTGTAGCAAACCCCGTGGAACGCGATGCCCGCGACGTGCCAGACGATGAGGCCGTTCACCCCAGCCACCGCGCTCATTCCGTAGCGCGCCGCGCACAGGCCGAGCGCCCACAGCAGCATCGTCTTGATGCGGAAGCGGGTCATCAGCGCGCCGAGCGCCAGCATCGCCGCCACCTCGGTTGCCTGGGCGATCGTCATGGTCCCGGTCGGTCGCTCGTCGCCGAGCACGACCAGGAATTCCGGCGAATGCATGTAAAGCGCCACCAGCGGGATCGAAAACACCACCGTCACCCCGAAAAACACGGCGTGGTCGCGCTGGCGCAGCAGCTTGAAGGCGCCGAAGCCGAGCCTCCGGCCCCAAGAGGATCCTTCCTCCCGCCCCAGCGGCGGCGTGTGCGGGAGCAGCAGGGCGGCTATTGCTCCGGCCACCTTGGCGCTGATCGACGCGTATCCAGCCGTCACGCTGGCATCCGCCATCAGCAGATGGCTTGTCACCAGCCCGCCGGCCACCCAGCCGATCGTCGCCCCCACGCGCACCAGTGGATACCGGCTTTCGCCGTGCGGCAGGTGCGACAGCGAAATCGTCGCCAGCAATCCCCACGTCGGAGCCGAGGAAATCGAATACAGCCCGAGGAAAAAAATGAACCACAACGGATGCCACCCCGCGTCCAGGCAATAGAACGCAATGCCCAAAACAACCGCCCCCGCCAAGGAGGACACCACGAACAACCGGTCCGCCGGCACCCGCTGGTCCGCCAGCGCGCCACCGGCCAGCGGGGCCACCAGCGCGCACAACGGTGGCACAAGAAACGCCGCCGTCACCCAGCCGCCGAGTCCCTGCGCGTTGAGGATGTTGGTGAGCGAGGGAATCCAGAACCCCGGCGTCATCCCCTGGAAAAAGAACACCACCCACAACACGGCGAACACCCGCCGTGAGTTTCCCGCGCCATGGAGCGAGCCTGTCACCCCGACGACCTACCTGATTTCAGCCGCGCCGCAAAGCGTCAAAACCCACACCATGCCCCGCGGGATCATGGCACCCGGAAAATCCGGTTGTTTGTCGGGTCGCGAGCCAGTTGGCCGGAATTGAAGCCAGTCACGTCAATCACATTGAATGGCTCATAGGGACTCACCACCTGGGTCGGATCCGCCGTGCGGCCTGCCACCGGGTAGCGCTCCGGCACCGGAGTGCTTTCGGAATTCCGGTCTCCCGTGCGCTCGTCCCGCCCGCCGGTCTCCGCGTGTCTCATATCCCTCGGTCCGTTTTGCAGGTCCTGCCGCCCGTCGGGCCGGGCCGCCGGGCCGCGTTGATGCTGCTGCGGATGAACTCCGCCGTGGCGGTGCTGGTGCCGTGGCTGCACCAGATCGAACGGATCGCAGGATGCGAGTAAAAGCACCGGGGCCAGGGCGGTGACAAGATGGCGTGACATGCACATGTGACGATCTGGCACACCGCAATATTCGATACAAGAACAAATGCATCCGCAAAAAAACGCATCAGCGCGCGAAACCAGTGCCAGCCACCGCGAACGGCACACGGAAAAACATGTGAGCTTCCGTCATTTCGCAGTTGCAAACTACCGCCCGACCCGCTAGCTCTCCCGCCCGCGGATCCCGGCGCAATGTCGGCAACGCCCGGCATACCCACCCATCATTCACATCCGGAGGCAGATCATGAGCACCATCATCCAGAAAATCGAACAGGAACAACTCAAGCCGGAGATCGCGGATTTCAATGTCGGCGATTCGGTTAAAGTGCATTGCCGGGTGGTCGAGGGTGGCAAGGAGCGGATCCAGATCTTTTCCGGCCTCGTCATCGCCCGCCGCGGGTCCGGCGTGAACGCCTCGTTCACCGTCCGCAAGATCTCCTACGGTGAAGGCGTCGAGCGCGTGTTCCCCGTGCACACCCCGCGCATCGCGAAAATCGAGGTCACCAGCCGCGGCAAGGTCCGCCGCGCCAAGCTCCACTACCTCCGCGAACGCGTCGGCAAGCGCGCACTACTCGTCAAGAGCGCCGACTAAGCCGAATCAGCCCGCATTCATCGCATTCACTTTTCAAGCCACCCCGCGCGACCTAATTGTCGCCGTGGTCTTTTCATTCGTTCCCGCCGAATTTCGGGATATGCAATCCCGGGCGCCGCGTTCATGTTTCCGGCATGCGCGTTCCGATTCCCTTGGTGATCCTGTTGTGTCTGATGGCCGTGGCCCTGCCGGCATGGCTCGGTATTCAGGGAGCCGATTTTCTCACACCGCCCGGCGAGCAGGAGCTTCGCGCAATCCGCAGCAGAACCGAATCCGCCCTACCCCGGCTCGCCACCCAGGCCGATGCCATCTCCCCGCAAGGCCGCGGGACCGACGTGATCGCCGCGGCCCCACCGATCCAGCTCGGCAACCTCAACGCGCCCCCGGCAATCCACGAATACCGCGACCGCGCATCGCGCGGCGCATCCCACCTGATCGAAATCGCCAACCGCCTCCGCGACAAGGAACAAGACGCCCGCGCCCTTCTTGCATGGGAACGCGTCATCGACAGCGCCGAACAAGCCAGCTCCGCCGAAATCCAATCCGCCATCGACGCCGTCGAAAACCTCCGCGCGGAGCTACCGCCGTGGAATCGCATCCCGTCGCGGGCGATCCCCGTGACGATCCAGGCCGGCACCGGGAAAAAATCAGCCGAAGCCCTGGAGCCCGTCCTCCTCCAAGCCGCCGCACGCCTGGAACACGCCTCTTCCGGCATCCTATCCGTCGCGGCCAAGGTCAATGCCGGGCCAGACATCGAAATCGATGACGGCCCCGTCCCGGTCGCCATCTGGCTCACCGGATCCGGCGAAAATCGCAGCTCCACCGAAGTCCGGTCGTTCACCGTCGCAACCCCCGAAACCCTCGAACATGACACCCACCGCAGCCTCTACCTCCTAGTCCGAGGTCACCTCAGAAACGCCGGCGACGTCAATCCACCGCCCGCCCCTCCCGAAGAAGGCGACCTTCGCGCCGCGCTCGACACCCGGATCACACGCCTCCAGTGGCAGACATTCGGACGGTTGCTCAATGAACCGCCTGAAAACGACCGGACAGACCGGTGATTCCGTGCTACCATAATTCATGAGTTGCAGATCATCCTGACAACGTGAAACTGGAGTTCTAAAAACAAACCGACCGCGCGCCATCGCTCACCCGAAAACGAACCTCTTACAAAACCATGAAATCGACCATCCCGGCCATCACCATCGGCATTCTTGCGGCCGCAACACCAGCGGCAACCGCCAATCCATACGTCTCGATCCAGCAGGAAATCCGCCAGGCCATCGCCCGCGGCAACGCGTGGCTCGCCACCCAGCAAAGTGACGAGGGATATTGGGGGGATCCACAAATTCCTGCCTTCACCGCCCTCGCCCTTTCGTCCGCGGTTCTGAGCCCGGACTTCGACCCCTCCGAGCCGTTTCCCGATCACATCGAGAAAGGATACCAGTGGCTCCTGAGCAAACAACGCGATAATGGCGGCATCTACGACCGTGGCCTCTCTGTTTACAACACCTCCGTCGCAGTCAACTCCCTCGTCCATAGCGGCCGTGACGAATTCGAACCCGCCATCGTCCGTGCCCGTGCCCACCTTATCAGCAACCAGTGGGACAGCAGCTTGAATCCGGATACCGACCCCATCAATGATGGTGGCATCGGCTACGGGTCCGACGACTCGCACACGGATCTTTCGAACACCGTCCTCGCCATCGAGGCACTCGCACTCTCCGAGCATATCGTCGGAGACGGAGATTACGGCGATCAGCCCGACCTCAATTGGGAGGCCGCCATCGAATTCATCTCCCGCTGCCAGAATCTAGAGGAAACCAACGATCAGCCGTGGGCCAGCAACGACCCCGATAACCGTGGCGGCTTCATCTACGCCCCCGGCCAGTCCAAGGCTGGTGAACAGGAACTCGAGGATGGACGCGTCGCCCTCCGCTCCTACGGCTCAATGTCTTATGCCGGACTGCTCTCATTCATCTACGCCAAACTCAGCCCCGACGACCCGCGCGTCGTCGCCGTGATGGATTGGCTGGACCGCAACTACACGCTCGAGGAAAACCCCGGCCTGGGCGCGCAAGGCCTCTATTACTACTACCAGACAATGGCCAAGGCGCTCACCGCGGCCAACGTGGACACCCTCACCGCGGAGGACGGCCGCGTCATCGACTGGCGAAAGGAACTCGCCGGCCACGTTTTGGCCGACCAACGCGAGGACGGCTCCTGGGTCAACACCAACGGCCGATGGATGGAGACCAATCCGGTCCTTGTGACATCCTACATGGTCCTTGCGCTCCAGCAAATCGACGCTTCCATCCCTCGCTAACCCTTTCGGGCGGTGGCCAAGTCCGCCGCCCGACATCGTTTCATGCCCGGCCGGAGAGCCGTGCAAGCATTCCCAATTTCACACCAACGTCCGCCAGTATCGGGCGTTGGCGTATTTCGTCCATGGTCCACGGCATCCGGAAACTCCAGTTGTGAGGATTGTGGGTTCCCGGCGTGTTGATCCGCGCGTCGATTCGGAAACACTCGGTCACCGCGAACAAAACGTGGCGCGCGTGGCTGTCCATCAGCGCCTTCACCAGCCGCAGGTGGATCCCCTCAGTGTAATCCGGCCACGAAACTCCATCCGCAGGAACCGGAATGTGGGCGAATTCGGATAGAATCCGCAGCGTGTTCCGCGCTCCGTCCGCCTGCCAGGCGTCCGGCGCTTCGGGATGATCCCGATGATGCCGGATGCGGGCCAGGCACCCCCGCCACACCGCACACAACGGATCGTGGTCGTGCGTGGAATAACATGCGAAGCTCGCCTCGGGAAATGCCCGGCCCGGCAGCGGATGTCCATTTGCATCACAATCCCAGTGCGGGATTCGATACCCGCAAATCCCCAGGTCGCGCAGGTGGGGCCGCACGTAAGGCGGCACCCATCCGAGATCCTCCGCGATCACCCGCTCCATTGGAAAGCCCTCCAGAATCCCGCGCAACCTGTCGTCGCCATCGGCCAGGTTCGCCTCTTGATTTTCCAAAGTGTCGTCCGGGCGCTGCCACCAGCGTGGCAGCCTGCCCCCAGTCAACGCAGAAACCGCCTCCGCATCCAGGTGTGCGAAGCGCTCGTTCTCGGATGGCATCCAGGGAAAGGCGTAAATCCGGTAGAAACCGAGAATGTGGTCGATCCGAAACCAATGGAACACGTCCGTCACCCGCGCGATGCGATGCCTCCACCAGGCGTAACCGTCCGCCTGCATGCGGTCCCACCGGTAGAGCGGCACCCCCCAGTTCTGCCCCCAGCGCGCGGTGAACGGATCGGGATGCCCCGGCCCCTCCCCCGGCGAACCGCCGCACCAGTCGAGATGGAACTGCCCGCGGTGGAAAAAAACGTCCGCCGAATGCCGCGCGATGCCGATCGGCACGTCGCCCATCAACCGCACGCCGCGCGCGTCCGCATGCGCCCGCAACGTCCGCCACTGGCGGTGGCACAGCCACTGCACGAAAGCGAAATAGCCCAGCCGGTAATCCAACGCGTCCGCGTCCTTTCTCCGGCATTCCTCGATGAAACGCCAGGCACCCTGGGGCGTGCGCAACCTCGGCGGCCAGTCGTCCCACACGACACCCTCGCCGTGCAGATCGCATAAATGGCGGAACACGCAGTAATCGTCCAGCCACTCCGCTTCATCCCGCCGAAACTCCGCGAACTCGTCCTTGAGAGTGGGTTCCGCATTCTCGAATCGCGTCCACGCCGTCTCCAGCAGGTCCCGCTTCACCCCCCGCACCGCCGGATAATCCACCTCCACCGCGTCCGTGCCGGTCGGCAACGACGCCCGCGCGCGCGCGACATCCCGCTCCCCGACCATCGGCACCCCGCCGCCGTCGAACGCGAGGAAGATCGGATCCAGAGCCGCGGCGGATATCGCGCTATACGGGCTGTCGTCCGCCCCGTGCTCGTTGATCGGCAGCAACTGCAGGAACCGGATGTGGTGGTCCGCCGCCCAGTCGATCCATTCCCGAACCCCCCGTGTGTCGCCAATCCCAAGATCCCCCTGCCTGCGCGGCGAAAAAGCCGGCAAAAGCAGGCCCGCCGTGCGCTCGCGGCCGGCTGATGAATCGGATCGGAACTGCGTGCTCAAAATTTCATTCCCCTCGGGCACGGCATGCTTATCCCCGGATCATGAGCCTGGCGAGCGGGAATCCGTGTTTTGGACGGGGTCTGTGGAAGTTCCGAGGTCAGCGGTCCGCCTTCCCAGATTCCGCCAGCGACTCGAGCAGCGCCTTCCGCGTCGAGACCTCGGGATAGCCTTCGGCAAGCTCTGCCAGCGCCGCCAGATCCTCCTGCCGGGCGGTATGCGCCAGTGCACTGGCCGCCGCGTGGCGTGTATCCACCGCATTGTCCAGATTCGCCACCACATCAAGCAAGGTGGCGGCGGCCCGCGGATCACCGATACGGCCGAGCGCCCAGGCCGCGGCGGCTCGCCAACATGGCGTCGGCTCAAGTTGCAGCAGGTGGACGTTGGGATCGGCCGGGTCCGGCCGACCGTGGCGCGCCTCGTTGAGATCCGGCGACAGTGTGGCAACCAGGGGGTCCACTGCAGCCGCATCACCGAGATTGCCAAGACTCCGGCACAGGAAAAACAACACCCAGTTGCGCCGTGGCAGGTTCACTTCAAAGAAAACCTCCGCGCCCAGCGCGCGGTCCGGAAGTTCCTCAGGAGCGGCAAGATATCTATCAAAGGCCGCGAGCACGGCGGGTGCGTCGGCCGGGTCGCGGGAAACCGCCGAGAGGATCTGCGCCGCCCGGTTTTCCACACACGGCCGGCCAGCCCAGGAATTGAACGTGGTTTCCAACGCTTCGCGAATGTCCGCGGTGGCCGGTGCCTGCGGTTCGCCAAGCAGCGCAAGGCAGGTTGACGTGACCTCGCCGCCCCGCCCGCTGCGCCGGATCAGCCGGCCGACAAGCATTTCATAGCTGTCGGTCTGGAGAAACAACGCGCGATCCGGATCGGTGGGCACCGAGCGGATCAACTGCGGGACGATCGGCCCCGCCGCGGACGACCCGATCCGGTCCAGCGCCTCGATGATCCGCGCGTGGACCGGCGAGGAATGACAGGCGTATAGCGCCCGGTGATCGCTGTACCAGCCGACATAGTCGTGATAATCGCCGAGCCGGGCAAATGCCTCGACCAATACCCGCTCGGCCGCTGGCGTGCCGATCCATCCGAGCGCCTCCGCCGCCGCCTCGGCAAGAAACAGATTGGCGGTTTCCGGATCGTGATGGTCCGCGAGAATTGATCCGAGCAGCGGAACCGCGGCGTGATCCTGCAAATGACCCAGCGCGCGCACCGCGGCCTGCAGAGTCCGCGGATTCATGGGCGACGCCGCATCGAACGTGAACCGGTCCTCGCGGTTGGCCCTGCGGAACGGCGGGTAGGGATTGTCACTGCTTTCGCGTTCGACAAACCGGCGCAGCGCCTGCCTGGCCGGGTCGCCGCCAATGCGGCCCAGCGCGATCACCGCGCGGCGACGGGTGGCCCGGTCGCCATCGTCAAGTTGGGAAATCAGCCGCTCTTCAAGTCGCAACCAATCTTCCGCAGCAAATTGCCCGTCCCAACCGCCGTCGCCACCCGTCAGGTTTTCCAATGCCACTGCGGCGGCCCGCGCCACCGTGGGGTCCATATCATCAAGCAGGGCGGCCAACGGTCCCACGCTGTCGCGCGTGCCGCATGCCGAAAGTGCCAGCACCACCGCCACCCGCACCTCACGCACCGGGTCGTCGAGGGCTTCAAGCAGGGCCGGGGCGGAGGCCGGATCGCGCAGCATGGCGAGGCGGTTCGCGGCGGCAATCCGTCCGGATGGGGCGGCATCGGAAAGCACCGCCTCCCAGATCGCGATTTCCTCCCGTCCATCGGATGGTGGGGGCTCAAGGTCGAGATAGCGGTTCAGGGATGCCAGCTCGCGGAACCGCTCGAATTGCAGATCCATCATGCCCGAGACACCCGAATTGTTGCCCCGCCAGCGGTGGGCGTCGCCCTGGCCCAGCAGCTTGAGCGGAGGCGACTCCAGCGAGATCGTCAGCCCGCCCTTGACCGGCGGCGTCGCTTGGCGCGGATCGTGGCAGCCCACGCACGACCTCATTTCCCCCGGGCGCACATACGTCCACGACATCTCATTTAGTTCAGAGCGCCCCTCGGCATCCACCGCCTGCATCGCCAGCGGCACATCCGCGGGAACCTCGACGAAAATCGATCCATCCTCCGCGATGGGAACCGTCCCCAACTCGATCACTTCCTTGCCCTGGTGCACGAAATCCCAGTGCGACGAGCGCGTCGTCAATCCGCGCGACATCAACACGCGGATCGCACGGATTTGATCCCAGTCGGCCTTCATTTTGCGGGTGATGCGCACGTCCTGCGCATAAAGGAACCCAGTGGCTTCCGGATTGCCGGCATCCGCACCGCGCACCGTGCTTGCCAGCACCGGCGGACGCGGGCGCGGCCCCAGGAACACCGGTGAATGAATCGGGACGGCGGATTCGTGGATCCTCACCACGCTCATGTCTGCGGGATCGATCACCGCCAGCACTCGCGATCGCCGGTCGTCTCCGGCACCAAGCAAGGTCGCGAGGAGCCGCCCGTCGGGCAGCGGTGCAAGATCGCCCAAGCCGCCGGGCAGCGGCTGGAATGCCCGGCTGTCACCGCCCGGCTCGCCCGCGAAATTGCCTTGGTTCGAAATCACAGCCACCCGCCCGCATGGCATTGGCGCTGGGCTGCCGTATCCCAGGAGCCGCAGGCGCGTGCCGTAGTCCGCGCCCACATCGGCGCCGAATTCCGTCTGCCCGGCGGTGCCGTCCGGCATGAACGCGTGGATCTGGGTCTCCACCTTGGCGCGGCCGAAGAAGTTGTCGCTGCGGACAAACGCGATCCGCCCGTCCGCCATCACTTTCGGCTCGTTGTCAAAAATCGGCGTGTGGGTGATCGGTTTGATGCCGTCGCCGTCCGCGTCCATCAAGAACAACGCCCGCGACGGAGCCGCGTGGTATTCCTCGAAGGTTCCGATCCGCGTTGAGCTGAACACGATTCTCCCGTCGGGCAATTCGACGGGGTCGAGATCGTGAAAAGGTCCGTCGGTGAGCCGCACCGGATCCCCACCTTCGGCCGGAACGCGATGGATACAGAAAAAATCATCGCCTTCCGCCGCCATCGAAAACAACACGGAGCCACCGTCGTGCGTGACCGAGGGAGATCCGAGCACACCCCCGCCGGCATCCACCAACACACGCTGACTCCCACCCGGTGACACAATCACCAGCCTGCCGCCGATTTTCGAAGGCATCGGTAAATCGAACTGGGTGTAGGCGCGTGACCAGTCGTCGATGCGGAACTGCACCCCCCACGCCTCGGGATGTGTATCGCGGTAAATGCTGCGGTCGTCGGCAACCAACAACACCTTGCCGGGCTGGATGAAATCCTCGCCGGGAGGCACGGGGTCACCCCAATCAATTTCCTTCATCCCCGCCGTGGCCAATGCCACCGCAAGCATCAGTCCGGCGCAAACAACCGCCGGTCCCGACATTTTCATAATGATGGATACCGCGCAGATGCGATCATCCTGTCAATTCATGCGCGGATTCGGTGCGAATGGCGGCAACCCCGCCGCACCGCAACGTGCGGCAGACCGGACCCTGTTGGGAATCCGCTTGACCCCACACCGCCCCGGCGCAATCCATTCCGCCCTCATGCACGGATTCTCCTACCGGAACGGCTCCCTTCACTGCGAAAACGTCGAACTCGCCGAACTCGCGCGCGAACACGGCACCCCGCTCTACGTTTATTCCGCCTCCACCATCACCGATCACTACCGCCGCCTCGATGCCGCCATGCGCGGCGCCGATCACGAGGTCGCCTACGCCGTGAAGGCGAACTCCAACCTCTCCGTGCTCCGCCTCCTCGCGGCCGAGGGAGCGTCTTTCGACATCGTCTCCGCCGGCGAACTTTTCCGCGTCATCAAGGCCGGCGGCGATCCCGCCCGCTGCACGTTCGCAGGCGTCGGCAAAACGCGCGACGAGATCATCTACGCCCTCGAACACGGCATCTATTCATTCAACGTCGAGAGCGAGGCCGAGCTGCGCCACCTCAATGATATCGCCGGCGAACTCGGCACCACCGCCCCCGCCGCCGTCCGCGTGAATCCGAACGTGGATGCCAAAACCCATAAATACATCTCCACCGGCAAATCCGAGAACAAGTTCGGCGTCGATTTCGACCAAATCGAGCCCCTCTACGCCGCCGCCCGCGCCGAAATGCCCCACATCCGCATGCGCGGCCTGCAGATGCACATCGGCTCGCAGCTCACCTCTCTCGACCCGTTCCGCGAGGCCGTCGAAAAAGTCGCCCCGCTCGCCGCCCGCCTCAAGGCCGCCCACGGCATCGAATTCTGGTCCATCGGCGGGGGCATCGGCATCATCTACCAGGAATCGCTCGCCGCCGGCTCGGTCGATTGGTGGGAAAACCAGCCGCTCGACAGCCGCCCGCTCACCCTCGCCCGATACGGCGGGGAACTCGTCCCGCTGCTCAGGGAAACCGGCCTGAAAATCCTGCTCGAACCCGGCCGCGCCATCGTCGGCAACGCCGGCGTCCTCGTCACCCGCTGCATCTACGAAAAACACGGCTCCGCCAAAACATTCCGCATCGTCGATGCCGGCATGGGCGACCTCATCCGCCCCGCCCTCTACGAAGGCCACCACGAAATCGTCCCGCTCGCCGAACCTCGGACTTCCGCCCGCGTCAAAATGGACATCGTCGGCCCCATCTGCGAAAGCGGCGATTTCTTCTGCCAGGACCGCGAGCTGCCCGAAATCCGCCAGGGCGACCTCATCGCCCTCATGTCCGCCGGCGCATACGGCTTCGTCATGGCATCCAACTACAACTCGCGCCCGTTCCCCGCCGAAGTTCTCGTCGAGGGCGACGCCGCCACCCTCGTCCGCAAGCGCCAGACGTTCGACGACCTCATCGCCGGCGAACTCTGAGGCAAAAAACCGCTGCCACCCGGGCATTCCCTCACACGCCCATGAGCCAAACCCTTGCCAGCGCATCACCCACATCCCGCATCGGCCTCTTCGGCGGCACCTTCGATCCGGTGCACCAGGGGCACCTGCACCTGGCCAAACTCTCGCGCGAGGCGCTCGAGCTCGATGAGGTCCGCTTCATCCCGTGCCAAATCTCACCCCACAAAACCGGCCGCTCCCCCGCCCCGGCGAAGGATCGCCTCGAAATGCTCCGCCTCGCCACCCGCGAAATCCCGTGGGCCGTGGTGGACCCGTTTGAAATCGACTCCCCCGCCCCCTCTTACTCCGTCCTCACCGCGCGCGAAACCGCCTCGCGCGAACCGGGTTCGCGTCTTTTCTGGATCATGGGAGCCGACCAATGGCAGGCCCTGACCTCCTGGAATGAGCCGGACGCCCTCGCCGCGCTGGTTGAATTCATCGTGCTCGCGCGCGACGGCCACACTCCCGCACCCCGCGCCGGTTACCGCCTGCTCATCGTGCGCGGGGAGCATCCCGCGTCCGCCAGCACCATCCGCGCTTCACTCGCTGATCCATCCGCGAATCCGCCATGGCTCGACCCGGACGTCGCCCGCTGGATCCGCGAACGCGGCCTCTACACCAGCCCGCCCGTCAATCCGCGCTGACAACCAACCGGAAGAACTTGGTCCCGCCAGGCTTGATGAATCAATCCGGTTTCTGGCGGAAATACGGAGCGGCGGATGAAATGGATCACATTGGCGCCTGGAGTAACGAAAAAGGCGAATTGTTCCTGAAGGAGATCGGAAGTTTGCGCCGGATTTTGCATCGCCTTTTTTACATAACATCCTTACGTTAGGGCGGCAGCTTGAAGCAACATGCACCCGCCCGACCCGGTTCCAGCCATCCACACCCTGCTTGAACGCATTGAGGACGAGCGCGGGGTTCGGATTCTTTATGCCTGCGAATCCGGCAGCCGGGCCTGGGGGTTTGCGTCGCCGGACAGCGACTACGACATCCGCTTCATCTTCGCCCATCCGCCCGCCGAATACCTTCGAGTCGCGCCACCCGTTGACACGATAGAACTGCCGCTCGTCGGTGATCTGGATGCCGGTGGGTGGGATGTTCGCAAAGCCCTCGGCCTGCTTGCGAAGACGAATGGCGCACTCGTCGAATGGCTGCACTCACCCATCCGCTATCGCGAGTCCGACGCCTTTCTGCACCGCTGGCGCGATGCCGCCCGCCGCTCGTTTTGCCCGAAGGCCTGCGTCGATCATTACCGTGGCCTGGCCAAGCAGATGGTTTTCAGAAAACTCTCCGGCGACACGGTCCGCGCGAAAGATTACCTCTATGCCCTCCGCGCGATCCTCGCTTCGGAATGGGTGTTGCAGGGGCACGGCATCCCGCCGGTTCCTTTCGCAGACCTGCTGTCCGCCGCCCCGGCGGAAATCCGCGACCTCATCCCTGCCTTGCTGGAACACAAGGCCGCCACCGCCGAAGGCCACCTCATGCCCCGCATCCCGGCGCTCAATGCATTTCTCGGCGACCGCATCGAGCAACGTGCTGGCACCAGCTCCAATCTTCCACAATCGACGCCGGATCGGGCCTTGCTCGACCGCATCTTCCGCATCGAAATCCACGGCCCGGCCACCGAATCCGCAGCCGATTACTCGCTCGACCGCGTCCGCCGTCCGGACGTCCTGCTTTTCGAGACCATCGCCGGCAGCCACGCATACGGCACCGCGATCGAAACTTCCGATCAGGACCTGCGCGGCATCTTCGTGGCACCGCCCGGCCTCTTGGGTGGGCTCGACGTCGTCGAACAAGTCGCCTGTCCGCGCAACGATCACGTCTATTACGAACTTGGCCGCTTCGTCGATCTCCTGCTGCGCAACAATCCGAACGCGCTCGAACTCCTCGCCATGCCAGACGACTGTGTGCGCCGCCGCCACCCGCTTTTCGACATGCTCGACCCCGCGCTTTTCCTCTCCAAACTTTGCGCCCGCACCTTTGGCGAATATGCGATGGGGCAGATTCGCAAGGCCAGGGGATTGAACAAAAAAATCGTCAACCCCCAGCCCGAAGTCCGCCATCCATTGCTCGCGTTTTGCCACGTGCCGAGCGGCCAGGGAAGCGTGCCATTGCGCGATTGGTTGGCGGAAAACCAGATCACCCCCGAAGAGTGCGGCCTGACGGCGGTTCGGAACGCGCCCGATCTCTACGCGATCTATCAGGCACCGGCGGGCACGTATCGGGGCCTCGTTTCGCCGCGCGATCCCGACGCGCTCGTCTTCTCCAGCGTGCCAAAAGACGCCCAACCTGTGGCCTGGATGCAGTGCAACAAAGATGCCTTCAAAGCGCATTGCAAAGCCCATCGCGAATACTGGGAGTGGGTCGCCGAGCGCAACGAGGAGCGCTACAACACGAATGCGGCCCATGGCCGCGGATACGACTCAAAAAACCTCATGCACACCATCCGCCTTCTGGAAATGGCCGGAGAGATTGCGCGCGAGGGAGTGCTCCGCATCCGCCGCCCGAATCGTGAATACCTCCTCCAAATCCGCTCCGGAGCATTTGCATACGACGAGTTGGTCGCCCGTGCCGAGGAGCTGCACGCATCGCTGCCCGCCGCATTCGCAGCTTCGCCATTGCCGGATGCTCCGGATCGCACGGAAATCAATCGCATTCTTGTCGAAATCCGCGCCGCGTTCGCTGGCGAGAAAACAGACTCATGAGACCCATCACACGGATCACCATGTTCTTCTGCATCGCGGCCATGCTTGGCGCGTGCTCGGAGCAACACGAGCATGCGCCGGATGAAGCCACCGACCGGCAGGTGCTGGATCACGACGCGGCCATCGCGATTGCGGTGCATCACGCGATCATGACCCGCAACCAGGTCCTGCTAAACGCCATCCGCAGAGTCGGAAGCACCAACATCCGCTTGCATCGCGTGAACGATGAATCGCCCGACGCCCGCTGGACTGCGGCGTTGGCTCAAGTGGTCCGGCGGATTCCGGATGGTTTTGGTCAAGGAAATGAGCAGACTTACGCGGTTCTCATCACCTTCGAACCGCGATCGGGGACAAGCCTGATGTTTCGCGCATCCTTCACGAATGAGAACTCACTCGAAGAAAAGATCGAGATGAATGGGTTCTTCGGCGGCGTCCATGGGATCATTGATCACTCGGAATACTGCTCACCAACCACCACCATCACAATCACCGACGTGTCATCACTGCCGTCGTTTTCCAGCGCGCGATCAACCAGCATGTTCACCGCCGTTTCCGGGTCGAAATCCTCCGCCGCCAGCGCGTCGCCGATGTGACGCTCCCACACGCCGTCAACCAGTCCGTCCGAGCAGACCAGGAAGCGGTCGCCCGGCTCGAAGGGAATCGCCGCATGGTGCGGGCACACGTTTTCGTGCCCGCCGCCCACCACTTCGTAGAGCGCCGCGCGGCGCGGATGGGCGCGGTATTGCACCTCGGGAATTTCACCGCGCTTCCACTGTCCCCAGGCGCTGGTGTGGTCGCGGCTCAACTGCTCCAGCGCGCCGCCCCGCGAGCGGTAGATGCGCGAGTCACCCACGTTGGCCAGGTAAAGGTTCTCCGGCGTGAACCACGTGATCGCAACCGTCGCCGCCATGCCGCGCGTCTCCGTCGAGGCCGCCGCCACCTCGTTCACATGCGAGTGGACCGACCGGATCGCGTCCAGCAAATGCGCCATGCAATCCGGGAAAAGCCCTGCGGCCGCGGCTTTGAAAGTTCCGGGAATGATCGCCCGCATCTTCTCCAACAACACCGCCGAGGCCAGATCCCCCGCGTTGCCACCACCCATTCCATCCGAGACGGCGAAGACCAGGTCATGCTTCTCCAGCGAGTGCCGCCCGCCCGGCGGCAGTAGCTCCGCGCCGGCCGCACCCGACGCGAAGGCCGCCAGCGAATCGTCGTTCCGCACCTTGCGGCTGCCGCTTTCGCTGCGGCTCGCCCAATGAAGCGTGTACGGGGGTTGCGCGGGCACGGGTGCGGAGTTCTGGGTTTGGGTTCGGTATGGATGGGTCGTTGACGGAACGCGCGGAAAACACCACTCAGCACGTGCCACCGGCGTCCTGCGGCGGCGTTTTTTTCGCGGGCGGTTTCAGCCCCGGCGGTGGCGGCAGGATTTCAGCCAGCTCGAAGTCGATCACGCAGAATTCTCCGATTTGGTCCGAATACGTAATGTTGCGTGGCTCGGCGTCCAAATGTCGCACGCCGTAATCCCGCTCCAGCTTTGCGAAGATCCGGTCGGCCTTCTCCTTGGAGATCTGGTCCGCCTGCTTTCCGCAGTTCGTCGAGACGAAATACAATTCCTCCGGATGCTCCTCAAGCAGCCTGGGCACATACGGGCAGCCGCGCTCCTCCAGCACCTTGAGCACCGCCACCTCGGTCGCATAGCGTTCCTCCGCACCCGTGCCGCGAAGGCGCTTGTGAACGTTGCCGTTGAAGTCAATCCTCACCTGCGAGCGAATGCCGTCTTTGAGCGTAGGTAGCGACATGATGATGGAGTCTCGGAGTCGTGTCGTGAAAAAATCAATCCCCGCGCGAGGCGCGGGGCCGCGTCGCCAGCAGTCGGCGCAGTATGAACAACGGCACCGCCGTGATCAACGCCGCCGCAACCGCCGTCTTCAATCCGGGATAGACCCGCGCCCGGTCGCGCGCCAGCGCCGCCAGCGACTCCGCCACCACCTGCTCCGGAGGCACCCGGAACCACTCGGGCGAAGGCATGCCGGGATCGTCCGGCGAGCGCCGCGCCACCTCGCCGAACTCCGTTTTCACCGGCCCCGGGCAGACCGCCAGCACCGGGATGCCGTGGCCGCGCAGCTCCGCGCGGAGGCCTTCCGAAAAACTCGTCACATACGCCTTGGTCGCGGCATACACCGTTGCGTCCGGCAGTGGCATCAGTGAAGCGAGCGAACTCACGTTCATTACCGCGCCATGGCCGCGCCGGACCATCCCCGGCACCAGCGCGTGCGTCAGATGCGTCAGCGCCTCGATGTTCACCCGCATCATCGCCTCCAGTCGCTCCCAGTTCGCCGTCACCACCTCGCCGTAATCGCCGAGGCCCGCGTTGTTCACCAGCAGGTCCGGCTCGAAGTCGCTTTCCTCCAATGCGGAAACCAGCGCCTCGCGCTGCGAACGCCGCGAAAGGTCAGCCGCCATCGTCGCCACTGCGCAATGCGGATGGTGCTCGCGCAACAGGTCGGCAAGGCGGTCAAGCCGGTCCTCGCGCCGCGCCACCAGCACCAGCTTCCTCACCCGCGGGGCGAGCTGCAACGCGTATTCCTCGCCGAGTCCGGCGGAGGCGCCGGTTACCAGCGCTCGGGTGATCTCCGGGTGGGCACGCATGAAGCCGGGTTCAAGCCATCTGGTTTTTGCCGTCCGGCCCCTGCGTTACCTTCACCACACGCAACGGCAGCCGCATCATCAGCTCGCCGTCGCAGCCGATGTCGATCGAGTAAATCCCCGTGTCCGGGAACTTCAGACCCTGAAGGTTCATCACCATATTGCGCGTCAGGAACGGCACGTTCTGCGGAAGCTTCACCTCGAATTCCGGTTCGATCGGCATGTTTTTCGGGTCCAGCGGCTCACCGTCCTCGTTGATGATGTTGATCGAGAGCTTGTGCTTCCCGGCGTCCTCCTGCATGAAGCAGAAGCGCAGCGCCAGGGCGCATGATGGATGCACCACCGGCACCGCGCGTGCGGCGAGCGTGTCGAAGGTTCCGGATATGACGAGCTTGCCGTTGTAGTCGCTGGCGAAGTCACAAAGTGTGGCGATTTGAATGTCCATGGCGGGAAATCGGAATTGGAGTGTCTTTGGTTTGATGTGGATGATTCCTCACCGCGCGCATCATCGCACGCGGTGGACATGTTCCTGCACCTTTGCCAACCGCCGGTAAAGCCCAAACCCCTGAAAAAATGCCTGCCACTTGCGACTTGAGTTCGCGCGCGCCACGCCGCAAGTTGCCGCCAGCCATGAAATACACGCTGCCAGTCGCAATCGCCGTCATTTCCCTCGCACCGGCCGCCCTCAAGGCCGATGTGCCCGAGGTTTTCCAGGGATTGTTTGAAAAAGGCGTCCCGGTGCGCGCCCACATCGGCATGGTCGTCCCGCCCGGCGAAATCGACAAACACGTCGCCAAGGTCGAGGCCGCCGCGCGTGAAAACCCCGAATGGTTCGAGGAATACTCCACAGCCTCCCCGCCCGGCAGCCCGCTGCCATTCCATGAAAACCTCGGACTCACCCGTGCCGAATACGACGATTACATCGCCCTCTGGCGCAAACGCGAGTTCCGCCCGGTTGAGGAAGTCATGCTCATCCTCCGCGAGAACGCCGGTGGCACCTGGTCCCTCACCGCGAGTGGCGAGGCCGGCATGCTCACCACCCTCCGCTACCATCCCGAAAACGACACCTTCCGCTCGCCCAACGGCAAACTTGGGCGCATCGACGACATCAAAACCGATCCCGACAGCATTCTCGGCGAATGGAGCGGGCCGGAGTGGCGCTTCGAGGAGGAAACCACCTTCGGGCAAACCAAAGAGAACATCGCATTCGGCCGCTTCGCCGATGAAAAGCACGGCCTCGTCGTCTATCGCATCCAGGAAATCTCCACGGGCGGTTCCCGACTCATGGACCGCAGCCTTGTCATCCGCTTCGCACTCGGCCCCGCAGGCCAGATTCGCGAGTGATCCCCCTCTCGCTCGGCCGGAACACCTTGTCTCCCGCCTCAATCCACCTCCCCGGGTTGGGCGTCCGACGACCGCCTCGGCATGCGCGGGTCAAGCGAGATTTGCTTGTCCTCGATCCGGATCAGCACCATGTTTGAAAAGCCACTTTCCAGCTCCTCCGCAAGCGCGTCCGCCAGGTTCTCATAGGCCGGCATCACCGTGCGCAAAAAACCCTGCGGCACCACCAATCGCCCGAATCGACCACCCATCAGCACCGCCGGCAATCGCCGCTGCGGACCGGCGTGGATGTTCATTTCCGTGCGCAGCCCGTCGCCCCTGCGCTTCTGTTCGACGGAAAAGAAGCTGGAAAACGTCAGTGTGTGCCCGGCCAGTTCCCGAACCATCACCACCTCAGCCTGGCCCTCCGTCAGCCGAACCGCCAGCTGCTTGAATTCCAATGACCCGCCCAGCATCCCGCCCTGCTCCACCTCAAGCGTGCGCGCCAGCCAGCGGTTGATATCCTTCTCGGTCAGCGTCACCGGAATCTGCCGCTGCTGCGATTCCCGCAGCACCGCCGCCACGTCGCGTCCGGAAGTCTCCACCGAATCCAACCCGTCCACGTCGTCCAAAGACTGGGGCAGCGAAATCAGGAAAAGCGCCGCCACCAGCCCGGTGATCGTCACCGCGACGAACGTAACGCCAAGGTAAAAGAAGAACCCTCGGGGCCGGTAGGATGAATCTTGCTTGCGTCGTGCCATGCTGGCGCACGGAGTAGCAGCGCCCGCGCCGGTTGCACAGCTATTTTCCGGCTACCCCCGAAAAACAAGAACCCGCCGGTATCCGGCGGGCGATGTCGCTCGGTAAAAACCTTTGGAGATCCTTCCTCAGACCAACCCAGCCTTCTTCAGGGTCGTGTATGCGCCGTTCTTGTTCACCGTTTTGAGCGCGCGGGCGCTGAGCTTCACCCGGACATAGCGGCCGAGCTCGGGCACCCAGATCCGCTTGGTCTGAAGGTTCGGGGATACCGAGCGCTTGACCACTTTCGTAACGTGGCGACCGATCCCGCCTTTTTTCTTGGCCAGACCGGAACGATGGATACGACCGCCCACGCGAACGCGGGAACCTCGGATGCTGCAGACTCGTGACATGATATTGAAAAGGGATTGTGGGCCGCGAAGCATGTCCGCCATCACCCACCGGTCAAGAAATATCTCGCCCCGCGACCATAAAAAACACAGCCCCGCCCCTCACCAGTCCGTTGATCCTAGACCAGACATGAATGGAGGGAAGGCGTGTCCATCGCGTGGCATCGGCTTTTTCATGCTGCTCGGAGCGCTCGTCGATGTCGGACTGCCCGCCGAAGCGCTCGAAGACGAACTCGCCAAACTCCACATCGACGATTTTCACTTGCATTTCTCGAAGGTGTCCAAGAACGGCTTCGGTGCCACCAAGGTGGACGTGCATGCCCGCGATGACGCCCCGGAGCGGCACCTTCGCGAGATCCGCGAAATCGTCGAGGCGTCCGGTGTTTCCGAAACGGTCAAGGAACGGGCGCTGCGCGTATTCACCCGAGTCTGCGAGGTCGAGGGTGGCATCCGCGGCATGTCGGTGGACGAGGTGCACCTGCACGAGGTGGGTGGCGTGGATGCCATCGTCGATGTGGTCGGCGTGCTGGCAGGGGTCGAGCTGCTGGGCATCGAACGCGTGGTCGCTTCAGCGCTGCCGATGGGCCGGGGATTCGTCACCGGCGCGCACGGGCAGATCCCTCTGCCCGCACCGGCGACGGTCGGCCTGCTCAAGGGCGTGCCGGTTTACGGATCCTCCGTGGAAAAGGAACTCGTGACCCCCACCGGAGCCGCCCTGCTGGTGGAACTCGCCCACGCCTGGGGCATGCTGCCGGCGATGACCCTGCGTGGCATCGGCTATGGCGCGGGCACCCGCGACCTGGTGATCCCGAACGTGCTGCGGATTATGCTGGGCGATGCGTCGGGCGGCGGTCCGTGGCTCAGCGAGACCGTGACGGTGCTCGAAACCCACCTCGACAACGACCGTGGCGAGACCATCGGCCACGCCTGCCGGCGGCTGATGGCCGAGGGTGCGCTCGACGTGATCACGATCCCGGCACAGATGAAAAAGGACCGTCCCGCCCATGTGGTGAAGGTGCTCGCGAAACCCGAGAACGCCGACCGTTTGGAGAAAATCCTGTTCGAGGAAACCTCGACGCTTGGCATCCGCCGCAGCGACACCCGCCGCGACGCGCTGCCCCGGGAAATGGAAACGGTCGAGA
>SLAV01000042.1 GCA_007126655.1 Haloferula sp.
GACGTCCTCATGCGCAAGCGTGGCGCGGGCGATGGATTGCCGACGAAAACGGAGCGGCGGTGCCTTTCCAGCTCATTTGCTCCGAGGCCAACATGGGGCCGATGATCCACCGGGTGGTGTTGCCGGTATCGATCCCACCGCAGGGCCGCAGGGTGTTTGAGCTTCGCCAGGAAAACGCGCCGGGCATCCCGAACGTCGCCACACCCGCGCGGCTTGCCGATCAATGCCTGAGCACCGGAGATTTTTCCGCCGAACTATCGCCGACCGGCATCCAATCAATCCGCTGGAAGGGCGTCGAGCAACTTGGTCCGCGTGGCATCACACTGAATCTGAGGGCGGATCACGAGGATACCTGGGTCTTCCACCAGACATCATTCGAGGAGGAAATCACCGCGCGGCTCGAGGGACTTGTGTGGACGGTCGAGGACGGTGGTCCCCTGCGAGTTCGACTGTTTGCGGACCAGACCCTTGGCGACTCGAAAGTCCGCATCGGCGTGACGCTGTATGCCGACAGGCCGGAAATCCATGTGCACCTTGAGGTCGTCTTTGCCGAGCGCTTCAAGCTGCTGCAGATGCCGGTCCATCTCGTATGTCCGCCGACCGGCTGGACCAGCGGGCTGGCAGGCGGGCATGTCGCTCGGCAGCCCGGTCGCGACGAATTGCCGTTTTGCGGTTGGGACAGCGTGCACACGCCGGGAGGCTCGCTTGGCCTCCACACTCCCGACGCCTACAGTTCGCGTTTATGCGATGGCGTCTGGCAATTCTCCCTCCTCCGTTCCCCGCTCATGGCATGGTCTGGCGACACCGGATTGCCACCCGCCATGTCCCGGAGTCACACGGACCAGGGCCGGCACTGCTTTCATTTCATCCTGCGCGCGGATGACGCATTCGATCCCGCACGCTGCGACCGCATCGCGTCCGAACAAACGATGCCCCCGGTCGTCTTCGACCACTACGCGGGCATGAACCGCCCGGCCTGGGGCAATGCCCCGCCGCGCCGTCTCTGGACGCCGGACATACCGCATGCCCGCTCGGCCGGCCACATGCGGCATCTGGACGCGATCGCGGATGAGCGGGGCGGGCACGAGGAGGCGAAGGAATCATGAAAACCCTGGGTCTGAAAAAAATGAAGGAATGTAGGCTTGCTCGTGAGAGCAAGGGGGAGAAGACGCCGTCCCGCCGAACAACACGGTCTCACGAGCGCACCTGTTGGCCGCTGTTAAGCACGTTCATCCTACCCATCTTGTTTCTCATCCTCCCAGTCCACGCCGATGCGGCGGGACGCATCGTTTATCCGTGGAAGGCGGTTCCAACCATCGTGAAGACCGGCGGTTCGTTCGAAGTCTGGCTCGATGCGGCACCAGGCCTAACCGTGGAGTCCGCCCAACTGCGCGGCCCGCACCACACGCTCCGCCTCGCGGAATTCACAAGTGAAAGCGGCACCTGGACCTACGACCCCATCTCCGGCAACACCTACAACACCCGGCTCACCGCAAGCGTGCCCGCGGGAACGCCGGCGGATCGTTACGACCTGGTCCTGAACACATCCGCCGGTTCCGTCGAATCGATCCGCGCGGTGAGCGTGATCCCCGGATACAAATCCGAATACCGTATCCTGCACCTGTCAGACAGTCATCTGCGCGACGGGGTGAACCATCGCGACGGATTGCTGGAGAAAAAGCATACCGCCATCATCCGCATGGCGAACATCATCAATCCCGAACTCGTTTTCGTGACCGGCGACAACATCATGTATGGAAGGAATTTCCAGCAACGCGCGGACATTTTTTATCTAGGCAGCGAAGAGCATGGCTTCAAGGGAATGCGTCATTTCGACGCCCCATGTTTCGTCGTTTCCGGCAACCACGACCACGGCCCCGAGCCATACGAGGGGCATTACGAGGAAAAGTCGCGTTTCTGGAACCAATATCACGGACTGCAATTCCACGGCTTCGACTATGGAAACTCCCGCTTCATGCTGTTCAGCAACGCCTGGGTGAATTGCGACTGGAGCTGGCAGCGGAAGTGGTTCGATGACTGGCTGGAAAACGACGGCGCGGGCGGCAACCTGCGCGTCGCCGTGGCCCACCTCGCCGCCGCCGGGCCGCTGGGGCGTTTCGTCAACCGCAACCGGGTCGGCCTGGTCCTCGTCGGCCACAACCACCACCTTGGCGACCGCAACCCGTGGAAAATGGACGACCGCCTGATCCTCTACTACGCCCGCGCGGTCCGCGAATACCATGAGTTCAACCTCTATTCCGTGGACGACCGCACCGGCACCGTCACCGCCCTCGGAATGGTCAACACCAACGAGGACAGCGACGGCCACGGCCTGCCGACCGGCATCTGCAAGGTGCTGGCCAACAACGAACTGCGAAACGAACCCGACACTTCCCGCTGGGAACTCAACCTTACCCTGGAACATGCAAAACCCAACGACGGCAGCTCGCCGGAAAACACCGCCACATTCAGCAACCGCTTCGATTTTGAAATCCCGGAGGCGCGGGTGCGGTTCGTGATGCCCAAGGGCGCGGACTACGTCGTTTCCGCGGGCACCATCGCACAGTCCTTTGACGGCGACGCCGTGCGCGTGATCGACGTGGACGTGGACCTGCCGCCGAATCAAACCACCACCCTGCACATCGCGCCGAAGTAGCGTCGCGACCGACGGGCAAGAAAACCCACCCGGCCATGAATGACATCCGATCTGAACAATCGATCACGAGGAGGACATCGCGCGGTTTTTTCGCAGCGCTGGTTTTCCCACTGGCGATGGCATCGCAACTTGCCGCTGCCGAAGTGGACCTCACGCCGCTTTCGCTGGCGGACGGCCAGTTCACCGAAGTGACGGTGGCGGGCCGGACGGCATGGCAGAACACCGGCACATCCAGATACCTGTACGTGCGGAGGCCGGATTCCTTCGACTTCACCCCGGGCCAGACACTGTATGTGCGGGTCACCTATTTCGACGGCGACGGCGGACGGATGATCGTGCAATACGATTCCCAGTCCCACGCCTACACGGTCTCCCCATTCCACTCGCGCACCTCGCGCGTCGGCACCGGGGAATTCGTCCACGGCTACTTCGAGCTGCCGGACGTGCTGTTCGACAAACGCCAGAACGGCAGCACGGATTTCCGTGTCAATTGCGCCGCACCGGGCGGCGAGAGAACCCCGGTGAAGCGGATCACCCTGTCCGACACGCCCTTCGATGATCCGGATTTCCAGCTTGTGATCTCGCGCCCGTGGCAGCACCGCCACACCGGGCCGGCGAAGGACTACGTCGATAACAGCACGCTCAAGGGCAAGGTGATGACCGGCTACCAGGCATGGTTCCGCACGCCGAACGACCTCGCCGACCGCGGCTGGGTCCATTGGGTGAGGAACAACACGATGACTCCGGAAAACTTCACCATCGACGCCTGGCCCGACCTCCGGGAATACGACCCCGCCGCGCTGGTCCGCGCCCGCAACATCACCACGCAAAGCGGCGCGCCGACATATCTATTTTCCTCCACCAGCTATTCCGTCATCCACCAGCAACTGCGCTGGATGCGCAAACACAACCTCGACGGGCTGTGGCTCCAGCGGTTCCATCCGCAGGCCGGAGCGAGCAGCGAATGGCCGCTCCGCCACGTCTCACAGGCCGCCGCCGAGGAGGGCCTCGTCTGGGGATTGATGTATGACGTCTCCGGCATGGACGACACCACCGTGGCGGAGAAACTCCAGGCGGATTGGGAGTGGCAGGTCGAGCAGTTCGACATCCTCAACGACCCGCGCTACATCCACGAGGGCGGCCAGCCGGTCGTCTTCATCTGGGGACTCGCGGTGCCGAACCGCAATTTCACTCCCGCCAGCGCCGATGCGGTGGTCGATTATTTCAAAGGCCAGGGCCTGCACGTCCTCGGCGGGCTGCCGACCAACTGGCACACACTCAATCAGGCATGGCAGGATCACATGGCGAAATATGACGGCGTGCTCGTCTGGATGAACCAGAACCCGGCGCACGCCGAAATTTTCCGCAGCCGCGGGCAGGATTTCTACCCGCACATCTGGCCGGGCTTCTCATGGGCGCACCTCATGAACCTGCCCGCCACCCCGCTCGCACAATACACCGACCGCGAGAGCGGCCAGTTCTACTGGAACAAGGGGTGGGAGTGGATCAACGCCGGTGGCGCGGACCGGCTCTACATCGGCATGTGGGATGAATACGACGAATGCACCCACTTCATCCCGATGAGCGACGACCCGCCACCGCCGCATACCGAGTGGGGCCGCTTCATCGACAACCAGGGGAAACCCGGCGACTGGTGGATGATGCTCACGGGCGAGCTGAAGCGCATGATGCTCGGCCAGCGCCCGCTCACCAGCACCATGCCGACCGTCGAATCACTCGCCAACCGCTCGAATATCGGCGCCGAGGCGATTATCCGTCTCGGCGCGACTGATATCGAAGACTCCCTCTCGTTGGTCGATGGTCCCGGCATCGGCGATGGCGGCACGGTCGTGGAATCCGTTGGCGGCAGGGAATGCCGCGCTAATGCCGAACCCACCGCAACCCATCGCTTCATGTATTTCAATGTCGATGATGGCTTCGCCCATCAGCTCGAAGACGGCAACGTGACCATCGAGGTGGAGTATTTCGACAACAGCATGAATACCGTGCTCGGCCTGCAATACGACGGCGCGACCGGCCCCCACACCAACCACCCGCAATCGATCACCACCACCGGCAGCGCCACCTGGCGGCGGGTGCGCTTCGAGATTGCCGACACCTGGTTCGGCGGGCGGCAGAACGGCGGCGCCGACTTCCGGCTCAACTTCAATGGGAAAAAACTCCATGTGAGCCGCGTGTGGGTGCGCCTGCCCGAAGGGAAAATGTGGCCCTTCACCTGGACCAATGCCACCCCCGGCCCGGCGCACAATTGGTCCAGCAATGGCAACTGGCTCGGAGGCATCGTCGGCCAATCCCACCACACCAGCATCGTGCGCATCCTTCCCGATCAGGCGCTGCACGGCGGCACCATCCCGATTTCCAACGACATCACCGGGCTGCAACTCGGCACGCTCCATCTCGGCGGCACCTCGTCCCCCGAGGCCGACACCATCGTCCGGCTCCTCGGCAATGCAATAGCCATCGGCGGCGCGGAGCCGGTCATCGTGATGGACGCCACCACAGGCACCAGTTACGAAATCAAGATCCCCCTCACACTTGACGGCACCCTGGATTTCAGCGGCGTTGGCGATGCCTCCCTGCGCATTGCCGGGCCGGTCACAGGCGCGGACGGTCTCGTGAAATCCAGCCCCGGCGCGCTCACCCTCGCCGCCGCGAACACATATGCCGGCCCCACCTCCGTCGAACATGGCGTCCTCCAGATCGCGCATGGCGGCACCTTGGAAACCGCATCGCTATCCATCTCTGAAGCTGCCATGTTAGATGTCGCCGGGGGCACGCTCATTCTCGCGGGCGACGCCACCGCGCACATCGCCACGCTCGCCGCCGAAGGCCGCATCATCGCAATGGATGGAAACGCCACGCTCAATACCAGCTACGACACCATCCACCCCGGCCAAACGACCGTGACCGCCACACTCCCGGCACCCGAGACGACCCGCTGGTCTTCGCCCGACCCCGGAACATGGACCACCGGCACCCGATGGACAGGCGGAGCCGCCCCGCTCGACGCATCCCAGCACCTCAGAGTGGTTTTCAATACCGTCGGTGCCGGGCCATGTCTGCTCGACGTGCCGGCCACCGTCGCCCACCTGGTCATGGGCGACAACACCGCCGCCCACGACCACCTCTTGATTCTTGCCCCCGGTGCCGAGCTCACCACCGGGCTCGACTCCTTCGGCCGCACCACCTGGACCGGCATCGGCTACAACCGCGGTGCCTCCATGCGCGTCCGTCACGGAGCGATCCTCCGCACCAAAGACCACCTTTGGATTGGATTTTCTTCGCCCGCCATTGGGAATATCGAGATCAACGGCGGCACCATCGATGTCGCCGGTCAATTCGGCCTCGGGTGGAACGGCGGCGAGGGACACGTCATCATCCGCAACGGCGGCGCGCTTGTCCTCGACCGCATCGACCCGACCCGGACGGTCAGTGGAAATTCCTCCATCGACATCCGCACCGGATCGATCGTCATCGGCGGCAACCGGCTCGCCGCCATCCAGGCCTACATCGATGACGGAAAACTCCTCTCCTACGGTGGCGACGGCACCGTGCTCGCCTCCCATAATGTGGAAACCAACCTCACCACGATCACCTCCGCCGGCCCGCCCACCGGTTATCATGCGTGGGCCGACGGTTGGGATGAAATCGTCGGGGGCCCTGGCGACGACCCTGACGGCGACGGGCGTAGCAACCTCTACGAATACGCACTCAATGGCGATCCTACCGACGCCACCGACATGGGCGGCACCCCGCCACGGTTCGACATGACCGACGGCACGCTGCACTTCCGCCACCTCGCGAGAAAAGGCGACCCCGGACTGCTTTATACCGTGCAGTCCAGCACCGACCTCAGCCCCGCATCATGGATCGATGCCGACCTCGGCGCAGCCGAGGTCGTCCCCTACAACGACAACTACGACGAGTTCATCCACCCGGTTGACGGCGGCGGCGGAGCTAAATTCTACCGCCTCAAAATCTCCGGACCTTGAACACCAACCGCGCTCCCGGTCGCACCATCGCGCACACCCGCGGACCAAACCATCAATCCGGATCGATCAATCAATTGTAAAACGCATTTTTTCCATTGACATTCCCGTTTTTTTACCAATTATACATTTTATGTATAAGGTGATACATCCGCAATGAAAGCTGTGTGTCGCTGTTTTCCCCGGCAAAAACCACTTTACCACTTTGAAACCCGAACCCAATTCCACCAACGACCATGAAAAACCCCAGGAAAGAACAGACATTGTGGCAATCGACGATACCGATCCGCTGCGGAAAACGAGGATTCACGCTCACGGAATTGCTGGTGGTGACGGGGATTATCGCGGTGCTGGCTGCGCTCTCGTTGCCCGTGATGAACCGTTTTCGTGATGCGGCTCATGCGGCGACGTGCATGTCGAACCTCCGCCAGGTGGGCAGCTCGCTACTCATGTATGCCCACGACAACCACCAGAAGCTGCCGTCCCTGCAATCCGAGCCGAGCCGGGAAACCGGACGGCGCGGCCCCATCTGGCCGGTGCAACTCGCGCGCGCCGGATACATGTGGGACGGCCAGGGAACCCTGCCCTGCGGCACCGGCGCGTGGACCTGCCCGAAGTGCGATTACATGGCGGATACCTACGGGGGCTACGGAGTCGCAGAGGACTCGGTCATAGTATATGGAGAGAGGCGCCCTGTGGGCGTGAGGGAACCGGGTTCGCTGCGGTTGAACCGGATTGCCCGCCCTGAGAACACCTGGTTGGTCGGCGACGCGGCGAAACATCCCGACACCCCCGATCAGGGCTGGTATGCCATCTGGGCAATGCCGGACCGCTGGTCCGGCGGCCATGCCCCGGCAGAACGCCACGGCGGAAAAGTGCATGTCTGCATGGCTGACGGCCACGTCCAGGCGCTGACCAGAGAGGAGATCAGGGAGCGCAGGATCACTTACGCCGTGGTCGATTGAACCTGTGGAGGACGTCCGGCTTGGCGTGGGCGGTACCCGGGAAGAGAGCGGGAATCTTCAGGATCCGGCGGGTGGTCGCTTGCTTCCTGCGATTCGATTCATGATTTGAGCAAGTTTGGACATGCGTCCGGCGTTTCACCGCCCTTCCCACCGGCAAGCGGGGCCGCGCGGTCACACGGCTGCTTCCGCGTGGGTGGCGGATGATTCGAGGACCGCGCGGATTCGCTCGGCGGACCTGGTGCGGGTGAGGCCGTGCTGTTGCCGCAGGATGTCCGGCTTGCCGTGCTCGATGAACTCGTCCGGCCAGCCGATGCGGACCACCGGGGTGGAGATGTCTTTTTCGGAGAGATGCTCGAGGCAGGCGCTGCCAAACCCGTTGGCCACGACATGGTCCTCGAAGGTGGCGACGACGCGGGCGCGGGTGGCAAGCGATTCGAGCATTTCGGCGTCCAGCGGCTTGATGAAGCGCGGATTGACCAGGGCGACGCGGAGTCCGGCGGCTTCCAGGTCGGCGGCGGTCTCCTCGGCGAGGCCGAACATGCTGCCAAGTCCGAACAACGCGACATCGAGCTCCCCGCCCGGGTCCCCGACCATTTCGGCCCTGCCGATTTCGAGGAGGCGCGGGGTGGCGCGCGCGCGTTTTCCTGTGATCGCACCGCGCGGGTAGCGGATCGCGCTGGGACCTTCGTCGTGCGCGCCCATGGTGTGGAGCATGTCCACCAGTTCATCCTCGTCCTTCGGCTGCATGAGGACGATGCCGGGGACGTGGCGGAGGTAGCCGATGTCGAACAAACCGTGGTGGGTCGGGCCGTCGTCGCCGGACAGGCCGGCCCGGTCCATGCAGATGCGCACGGGCAGTTTCTGCAACGCGATGTCGTGGATGATCATGTCGTAGGCGCGCTGCAGGAAGGTCGAGTAGATCGCAAGGAACGGTCGGAATCCCTGCGTGGCCAGGCCGCAGGCGAAGAGGGCGGCATGCTCTTCGGCGATGCCGACGTCGAAATAGCGGTCGGGCAGCTCGTTCTTGAAGATTTCCAGCTTGGTGCCGCCCGGCATGGCCGCGGTGATGGCGGTGATCCGTTCGTCGGTCTTGGCGAGATCGGTGACGGTGCGGCCGAAGATGTCCGAGCAGGTGGCGGCGCCCGCCACTGTCTGCCCGTTGCTCACGGTGTAGCTGCCGAGGCCGTGGAACTTGCCGGGATTGTCGATGGCCGGCTGGTATCCCCTGCCTTTCTCGGTGATGATGTGGAGGACGACGGGTTCGTGCAGCGTCTTGAGGTGCTCGAAGGTGCGGACGAGGAGCGACAGGTCGTGCCCGTCGATCGGGCCATAATAACGCAGGCCGAATTTCTCGAAGAGGACGTTGTGGAAAAGAAGGTTCTTCGCTCCTTCCTCGACACGGTGGGCGAGGGTGCGGGCCGCCTTGCCCGCAAGCTTTTCGACGAATTCCGCGGCCTTCCCGCGCACGGCGGCGTATGCGGAATGCGTCTGCAGGGCGTTGAAATAGCGGGCGATGGCGCCGACGTTCTTGTCGATCGACCATTCGTTGTCGTTGAGGACGACGATGAACCGGCGGGTGGTTTCGGCGATGTTGTTGAGTGCCTCGAGGGTGGGGCCGCAGGTGAAGGCGGCGTCGCCGGCGATGGCGACGACATGGTCGTCACCGCCCGCAAGGTCGCGCGCGGCGGCCATGCCGAGGGCGGCGGAGAGCGCGGTGCCGGCATGCCCGGCTCCGTAGGCGTCGTGGCCGGATTCTTCGCGAAGCAGGAACCCGTTGAGCCCCTTGTGAGTGCGGATGGTGTGGATCTCGCGGGCGCGGCCGGTAAGCATCTTGTGGACGTAGCCCTGGTGCGAAACGTCGAAAACGAATTTGTCGCGCGGGGTGGAGAAGACGCGGTGCAGCGCGATGGTGAGTTCCACAACGCCAAGATTCGGGCCGAGGTGGCCGCCGGTGCGGGAGAGCGAATGAATCAGGGTGTCGCGGATCTCCCCAGGCAGTTCGAGCAATTGTTCCTCCGTGAGATTCTTGACGTCGTCGGGAGATTCAATGGTTCGCAGGATCGGGCCAAGCGAGGAGGTTTCAGAAGAGTCGGATATCATCGTCATCGGTTTCGCCGTCAACGGCGGCATCGGAGCCGCCGGATGGTTCGGGTGTGGAGGAGGTGTCTTCGCGGGCCTTGAGTGTGATCAGCTCGAGCCGTTCCCGCGCTTCGCCGAGCAGTTGGTCACAGGTGGTGAACAGGCGGGTGCCGCGCTCGTATTGGTCGATCAACTCGTTGAGCGGGAGCTGTTCGTTCTCCATTTTTTCGACGATGGCTTCCAACTCTTCAAGCGCCTGCTCAAATGAGCGGGTCTCTTCCTTCGGTACGGTTTTCCGGGCGCGTGGCATGCGGGTTCGTGGCTGGCGGTTTGGGTCAGCGGCGGGGTGGCGGCCGTTCCGCACTATAATAGGTCATGTCGCCAATGCCCATGGGAAAAGAACGGTGGGGATAGCGGCGCATGATCGTCTCGATCTTCGGATCGCGGGAGAAGATCGCAGTGCCGAGATTCGGATCCTGCGTCGAGGATGTGGATCGCGAGACCATGCCATCGAGCACGAGTGATCCGAATACTCCGTATGAATTGATCACGCTGTTGACCGTCCCCGAGCCGTGGGAGGACGGCGTGATGAAGATGCCGTGGAATGGCGTCTGAAGGTCGGAGGCCTTGCTTTCGAGCGACTCGAAACCGCTACGCGACGGCGGCAGCCAGACGCTGGGGCGGTCGGCATACCACGCAACCGCCCACGGCTGGTCGGACACGATGATTTGGTCCTCGGGCACGAAAGACTGAAGGCGCACCAGCGACGGGGCGAAATAGGGCGGCCAATGGGGTATCCCGCCGCGCTGGCTGACGTGCATGCCGAGCCGGACTTTCTGTGGCAGCGAGATGATCAGCGGCAGCGCGGAGATGAGAATGACGACGATGAAGTGGACGTTGCGCAGAAGCGGCGTGGTGGAAACCACTTCGAGTCGGTTCCACAGGATGGAGACGAAAGCCAGGCCGTAGGCCGTCATGATCGGGGCGAACAGGATGTGGAGCTGGTTCGGATCCAGCGGATCACGCGAAATGCCGAAGAACGCAAGGGCCAGGGCGTTGCCGGTGAACATCAGCAGGATGGCCCAGCGGAAATTCGCGATGGAGGCGCGCTTGAACGGGTGCAGCAGACTGAGGAAAAACAACGGCGCGACGATCAGGCCGCCGAGGAAGGGGATGATGTCGGTGAGCTGGAGGAGCGAGGAGCGGAGGATCATGCCGAGGATGCCATCCACGATTGACGGCGCGTCGTCCAGCGAACTGGAGCGCATGATCGCCTCTTCGCTGGCGGCACCGAGGCCCGTGTAGAGCGTGAGGTAGGCGGTGCCCAGCGGCATGCCGGTGACGTTGATGTTCCTCATCACCGGCCAGACGGCCGCGAGAATGATCATCAGCAGGATCGCCGCGGCCACGACGCCACGCGGACGGTAGGCGATGGCGGCGTAGATGATGTAGCCGAGCGCCAGCCAGACCGTCATCCAGTGGGTGAGCGCGAGCAGGGTGAGGAAAACGCCCGCGACGATTGCGGGCACCATCGCGAGCCGGCCCTCGGTCGCCGATTCGGTGGCCCGGTATGCGAAATAAAGCGCGCTGGAGAACAACAGCAGCATCAGCATCTGCGGCAGGCCGGAAAGCGAGAAATTCCACATGGGCTCGCAGAAGAGCATCAGGATCGCCGTGACACTGGCGATCTTGACGTCGAATATCCGGGAGACCAGGAGGTAGGTCACGCCGATGGAAAGGAGGAAAAAGATCATTGAGGTCGCGGCGATGACGCGGTCGAGCGGGTAGATCAGCTCCTCATCGCGAAGGGTCCACGCCTCGGGGTCGTCCGCGCCGACGATTTTGAGCACGGCCGCGTTGACGATAAGGTTGAGCGGCGAGTGGTAGGTGTCCTGAAATCCCTGGAATGAGACTGCGCGGCCGGCCTGCTCCTCAGCCTGGTGATATGCGATCGGCCGGATGAACTGGGTGGTGATTCCATTGCCGCGGGCGATTTCGCGGGAAATCTGCGCCTGGTCCATGGCGACGGACGAGTTGAGCCCCTGGAACAGGACGAAAATGTTGCCAAACGCCAGGATGAGGAGGACCAGGAGGAAGAGACTCCGGCGGATGATCATGCCGGTGTCGAGATTTGAGAAATTGGATGTCATGGGTTGTCGGAGAGTGCGTTCGGGGCGCGGCGTTCAGCCTTCGATGTCCTTGAGTTTGCGTTGCAGGGTGCGGCGGCTCACGCCAAGAAGCTCCGCGGCGCGGGTGCGGTTTCCCCCGGCATGTGCGAGCGCGGCGCGGATCGCGTTTGCTTCGAGCGCACTCAAGTTGAATTCCGCATGGGCATCAAGATTGATTTTCGCCCATTGCGGGTCGTCCGCGGGCACCTCGCCCGCGGGTGTGGCCGGGCGGTCCGCAGGCGGCGGGTCCGACAGGAACGCGGGCAGGTGCCGGGTGTCGATGACCTCGTCATTGCTCATGACGACGCCGTGCTCGACGGCGGTGCGCAGCTCGCGGACGTTGCCGGGCCACGGGTAGCGGACGAGCAGCGCCTGCGCGGCGTCGCTCAGCGGCTTGACCGGGCGGTCGTTCTCCTTCGCGAATTCGCGCAGGAAGCTGGCGGCGAGCAACATGATGTCCTCGCGCCGGTCGCGCAGCGGCGGCATCAAGATGTTCACCACGTTGAGGCGGAAGTAGAGGTCCTCGCGGAAGGATCCGTCGGCGACGAGTTCGCGCAGGCTCTTGTTGGTGGCGGCGATGAGGCGGACGTTCACCTTGACCGGCTGGTTCGAGCCGACGCGCTCGATGGTGCGCTCGGATAGGGCGCGCAGCAGCTTGACCTGGGTGGCGGAGTCGATCTCGCCGATCTCGTCGAGGAACAGCGTGCCGCCGGCGGCTTGTTCGAATCGGCCGATGCGGCGCTGGGTCGCACCAGTGAACGCGCCCTTCTCATGCCCGAACAGCTCGCTTTCCAGCAACTGCGGGGAAAGCGCGGCACAGTTCACGATGACGAGCCGGTCGGCCGGGCGGCCGGAGAGGTGGTGGATCGTATGGGCTACGACCTCCTTGCCGGTGCCGGATTCTCCCTCGATGAGCACGGTGGCGCGGGTTGGTGCCACCTGGCGCACGAGGTCGGCGACGCGGGCGATGGCCGGCGATTTCCCGATCAGGCGGTCGAGGCCGGATTGATCGCGGACCTGCTCGGTGAGCCGGCGGTTCTCGGATTCGAGCGAGCGGTTGCGCAGGGCGCGCTTGAGCAGCATTTCCACCTCGTCGAGATTGAGCGGCTTGGTGACGAAGTGCCACGCGCCGCGGCGCATGGCCTCGACGGCGGTGTCCACCGATCCGTAGGCCGTCATCATGATCGCGGTGGGTGGCTCGGGGCGGTCCAGGGCGGCGTCGAGCACTTCCATGCCGTTGTCGCCACCGAGCCGCAGGTCGGTGAGCACGAGCTGGACGGGTTCGGATTTGAGGATCTCGACGGCTTCGGCGAGGCCACCCGCGGTGTAAATCTCGAAATCATCCTCCAGCGCGGCGCGGAGGCCGTCGCGGGTGGAGCGTTCGTCATCGACGATGAGCAGGACGGGAAGCATGGCGGTGGCGGTGGCTGGGGCGGGGTGGAAACGCGGGGTGGTCAGGGGGCTTCGGGAAGATCGATCACGGGGCTGTCGTCCGGCGGCGCTCCGAGCAGGCGGATGGTGCGCTCGGTCCGCGGCAGGTGGATGACGACGCGGGTGCCCTCGTTCTCCTCGCTTTCCACCGCGATCTCGCCGCCGTGTTCGCGGACGATGCGGCGGACGATGAGCAGGCCGAGTCCGGTGCCGGACGACTTGGTGGTGCGGTAGGGTTCGAAAAGCGATCCCATGTGTTCGGGGGAAATGCCGCTGCCGTTGTCCTCGATGATGATCACGAATTCGTAATCGTTGAAGCGGGTGCGGATGGTGATGCGCGGGTCGTCGCCGGAGAGCGCCTGGTAGGCATTGCGAAGCAGGTTGTAGAAGACCTGCTGGAACTGCGGGCCGTCGAGCCGGGCGGCTGGCATCCCGGCCTCGAAATCCAATTCCACGGCGATGCCTCGCGAGGTGAGTTCAGGCTCCAGCAGCTTCACCGAATCGCGGACCAGCCCGTGGATGTCGCACGGCTCACGCTGGGGCACCGTCGGCCGCACGGCGTGGAGGAACTGGCGCAAAATGCTGTCGAGCCGCCGGATTTCCCCGCGCGCGGTGGCGAGGTGCTCCTCGAGCGGCTCGCGGTCGCCGGGCGCGAGCTTGCGCAGCCGGCGCTCGATCAACTGCAGGTGGATGTCGAGCGAGTTGAGCGGGTTGCCGATCTCGTGGGCGACGCCGGCGGCGAGCAGGGTCAGGGCGTTGAGGCGCTCGGACTCGAGCGTTTCCTCGGCCTCGGCGCGGGTGCGCGTGAGATCGCGCACCAGCATCACGTAGCCAACGGTCTCGACGTCGCCGTCGCTGGACTCGATCGGCGAGAGATAGAAATTCAGGTAGCGGTTTTCCGGGTAGAACACCTCGATGTCGCGGCTCACGGTGCGACCGGGCCTGCCAAGCGTCTTCCAGTCCAGTCCGCGCACTTGGCTCACCAGCGGCTGCCCGGTCGCCTTCTCGGCATCCAGCCCGAAGAACAAACACGCGGCGCGGTTGACGAAATCGATCTCCCCGCCCGGGTCGAGGACGATCACGCCCTCCTGCAGCGCCTCGAAGACCTGTTCGAGCAGGCCCTTTTCGCGGATCAGGCGGGTCACGATCTGCTGCACCTCGCCCGGCTCCACGCGGTCGAGGCGGGTCACGAGTTTTTCGAGAAAGCCCGGTTTCATGAAAACATTGCGCAAGGCGCGCGGCTGGGTTTGGTTGACCGCATGAGTGAGATTCGATTGGTATTATGCACATTTCCAGATGTGGAAAAGGCGCGACAAATTGGCACACTCGCGGTGGAGAATCAAGTCGCGGCATGCGTGAATTTGATTCCCTTGGTGGAATCGATTTTCCGCTGGGAGGGGAAGGTGCAGGTGGAGGGCGAGGCGCTCGCGGTTTTCAAAACATCGGCGGCGGCCTACCCGGCGTTCCGCGAATGGTTGGCGGAGGCGCATCCCTATGACACACCGGAAATCATCGCGCTCGAACCGGCGGATGTGGAGGCTCGATACCTCCGGTGGGTGATCGACGAAACGAAGGGCTGAGGCGGTCGCCGCACACCCCGCCGACATCCATCACGATTCGCCGGAGTCTTCGCCATCGTCGTCGGAATCATCCCGTCCATGCGTCGGCGCGTCGAGCGATTCCAGGCGCTCACGGAGAATGTCCGCGCGGATCGCGTCGCGTTCGTCGGGCGAGAGTTTGCGACCGGCGTGGAGTTGGAGATGCGCGGGCTGGATGTCCATCAACAGCGTGTCGCAGGTGACGATCGCCTCGGCCGGGAAAAACCCGGTGCCCGCGCCGAGCCGGAGGATCGAGAGGTGGTTGAGCGCCTCCTTCGAGTCGATGAGATGGGCGTGGCGCAGCACGCCGTATGCGCGGCCGATCTTGTCGGCGACCATTCCAGGGTCGTCCTCGAGCAGCTTTTCCCTGGCGTTGCGCTCGTGCCCGGCGACCTGGCCGATCACGCGCTCCAAACGCCGGATCACCGCCTCCTCGGGTTCGCCGAGGGTGGACTGGTTGGAAATCTGATAGAGGTTGCCGAGCGACTCGGTGCCCTCGCCGTAAAGGCCGCGGACGGCCAGGCCGATCTTGTGGACGGCCTGGAGCACTTGAGTAATCTGGTCGGCTAGGACGAGGCCTGGCAGGTGGAGCATGGCCGAGGCGCGCATGCCGGTGCCGAGGTTCGTCGGGCAGGTGGTGAGGTAGCCGAGATCGGCGTCGAAGGCGAATTCCAGACTCTCCTCGAGTTCGGTGTCGAGGGCGGAGAGCGCCTCGAAGCACGCGCTGAGCCGCATTCCGGCCTGGATCGACTGCATGCGCAGGTGGTCCTCCTCGTTGAGCATGAAGCTGAATCGCTGGCGGCGCTCGATGACGGCGGCGGACCCTTCGCCGCGCGCGGCGTGCTCCCGCGAGATGAGATGCCGCTCCACCAGCACCTGCTTCTGTACCGGGCTGAGACCGCCGAGTTCCCCGGAGAACGCCTTTTTCATGGGCGCGAGCGCCTCGACGGCCGGGCGCAGCACCTCGAAGGCGGCGACGCGCTGCTCGCGATTCGCCCAGCCGGGAAACGGATGGCGACGCAGGTTGCGCGCGAGGCGCACGCGCGAGGTGATGACCGCCGCGTGCTCGCCGTCGGCCACGCCGGGGCCGCCGGTCATCCAGTCGGCGGGGTGCTTCACGAGGGTGGAGAATCTCATCATGGCGTTTCGGGCGCTTCAGGCGGATTCGAGGTTGCGGATTTCATCGCGCAGGCCGGCCGCTTCCTCGTAGGATTCGGAGGCGATGGCGGATTCGAGTTTTTCGCGGAGTTCGGAAAGGCGGCGCTGCTTCGCCTCGCGGGCGATCAGGCCTTTCGGGGTCTTGCCGTTGTGCCGCAGCCCGCGGTGCATGCCGCGCAGCATGGCCAGCGTCTCGTCGCGGAACGTGCCGTAGCAGTCGGCGCAGCCGAACCGGCGCACGCGCAGGAGGTCGTCGAGGCCGAATCCGCACGACGGACACGCCTTCGCCGGCCCGCCGGGCGTGGCGAACGGCTCGGCCCCGCCCGGCACGGGAAAGGCCGGCGCGCCGCCCAGCACCAAGTCCGCCAGCGAGAATCCGGTCGGATCGGTCACGCCGCGTTCCTTGGCGCAGGCTTCGCAAAGGCACACCTTTTTCATGTTTCCCTCGACCAGTTGGGTCAGGAACACGGTGGCCTTTTGGTCGCAGAAGTCACATTTCATGGGTGGATCGGGACGTCATGGTATTTACAGGGGAATCGGCGTGCCGGTGGAGTTCGTAAGATCGTGATAGGCGTCGAGCAGCGCCCGCGTGTGCGGGCCGGGTTTGCCGTCACCAATAATGCGGCGGTCGAGTTCGACGACCGGGACCACCTCGGCGGCGGTGCCGGTGAGAAAACATTCGTCGGCGGTGTAGAGATCGTAGCGGCTCATTGTGCGCTCTTCATATGGGATTCCGAGTTTTTCCGCGAGTTCGAGGATCACATCGCGGGTGATGCCGTCCAGCGCGCCGTCCGAGATCAACGGGGTGTATAGTTTGTTTTTACGGATGATGAAGATGTTGTCGCCGGTGCATTCGGCCACGTATCCCTGCTCGTTGAGCATCACCGCCTCCAGCACGCCTCCCTGGATCGCCTCCACCTTGGCCATCACGTTGTTGAGGTAGTTGAGCGACTTGACCTGCGGCATCAGTGAGCCCGGCGTCGGGCGGCGGGAGGCGCATGTGATGATCGAGAGGCCGTTCTGATAATGCTCGTCGGGATAGAGCTTGATCGACGCGGCAATGATGAACATCGAGGGATTCGGAGAAAGGTAGGGATTGAGGCCCAGTTCCCCCGGCCCGCGCGTGACGCAGAGGCGGATGTAGCCGTTGCGGATGCGGTTTGCGGCACAGGTCTCGCAAACGTGGCGCGCGATCTCATCCCGGCTCCAGGGCATTTTCAGCACAATGGCGCGGGCGGAGAGGAACAGCCGGTCGATGTGTTCGTCGAGGCGGAAGACGCGTCCGTTGTAGCAGCGAATGCCTTCGAAGATGCCGTCGCCATAGAGAATTCCGTGGTCGAAAACCGAGATTTTCGCCTCGGATTCGTCCACCAGTTTGCCGTCGAGCCAGATTTTCATGAATGGGTTCTCCGAAAAGCCTAGGGCGTTGCCCGGCGCTGGCAAGCGGGAGATGCGGGCAGACCGGAATTTGGTCCAATCGCGTCCGTGCGCGACCGTTCCCCCGCCCCCGTCGTCCGGGGTTGCGGTCGGGCCGGTGGCGGTGGATGATGCGCCGCCCATGAGCGAACCGAACCTTTCCACCAAACTCTTCGCCGCCGCCAAAGCGGTGATCCCCGGCGGCGTGAACTCGCCGGTGCGCGCGTTCCGCAACGTCGGCGGCGAGCCGTTTTTCGTGCGTCGCGCCAAGGGCAGCCGCATCGAGGACGTCGATGGCAGGACCTACATCGACTACATCGGCTCGTGGGGGCCGAACATCCTCGGCCACGCGCCCGTCGCCATCACCAACACGATCCACGAGGTGGCCAAAAGCGGCGTCTCGTTCGGCATCCCGAATCCGTTCGAGGTGGAAATGGCGCGCACCATCACCGAATGGGTGCCCTCGGTTGAGAAGGTCCGCATGTGCAACTCGGGCACCGAGGCCACCATGTCGGCGATCCGGCTGGCGCGCGGGTTCACGAAGCGCGACGTGATCGTGAAGTTCGAGGGCTGCTACCACGGCCACAGCGATTCGCTGCTGGTGGCGGCCGGCTCCGGCGCGCTCACCCACGGCGAGCCGGACAGCGCGGGCGTGCCTCGCGATTTCGCGAAAAACACGCTCGTCATCCCCTACAACGATCCCGAAGCGCTCGACGCCGTGTTCGCCGAAAACGGCGAAGCGGTCGCCGCGGTGATCGTCGAGTCCTACCCGGCCAATGCCGGCTTCGTGCTGCCGCGACCGGGTTTCCTCGAACACCTCGCGCGCGTCACCCGCGAGAACGGCGTGCTGCTCATTTTCGACGAGGTGATGACCGGGTTCCGCCTTGGAAGGGGAGGGGTGCAGGGCATCGAAAACCTCGCGCCCGACCTCAGTTGCTTCGGCAAGGTGATCGGCGGCGGACTGCCGGTGGGTGCCTTCGGCGGGCGGGCGGACATCATGAACATGCTCGCGCCCGACGGGCCGGTCTATCAGGCGGGCACCCTTTCGGGGAATCCGCTGGCGATGGCGGCGGGATTGGCGCAGTTGCGGGAATTGGCGGGAAAAGGCCACGGCGGCCACGACGGCTTCGCCCGGCTCGAGCAGCTCGGCGCGCATTTCGAGAACGGCCTGCGCGGGCTGCTCTCCGAAAAGGGCGTGCCGCACCGCCTCAACCGGGTCGGCTCGATGTTCTGCATCTTCTTCACCGACCGCGAGATCGTGAACGTGTCCGATGTGACAAAACAGGACATCGATTTCTTCCGCCGGTTCTTCCACGGCTGCCTCGACAAGGGCGTCTATCTCGCGCCCAGCCCGTATGAGACCGGCTTCCTCTCGCTGGCCCACACCGAGGCCGACCTCGACGACACGCTCGGCGTTTTCGGCGAGGTGCTCACGGAAATCTGAACCCCGATGCGGGCGGGACGCCAAACACAGTTGCATACACCCCCGGCACGCAGGCCCATTCGCGAGAATGGGGGAGGGTGGACGCCGCCTGGCCCAACGATCCGCGATTTCACAATCTCGCAGGAAGAACGCCTGCGGATGAGAAATCCCGCTAAAAAAAACGTATAGTGCAGGTCACCCGCGCTCCCCACCATGCACAACCACATCCCCACCCCCGAAGCGATGCAGGCCCACGGACGCGGGTTCGCCGAGCGGGCGGTGGACGGCACGGTCATCGCGCTGGTCGGCGATCTCGGCGCGGGCAAGACCCACTGGACCAAGGGCCTCGTGGCCGGTCTCGGCTGCGACGCCGAGGTCACCAGTCCCACCTTCGGCCTGGTCCACGAATACACCGGCGGCAGGCTCCCCGTGTTCCACTTCGATTTCCACCGCATCGACACGCCCGAAGAGGTCCTCGCCATCGGCTGGGACGAATACATCGACCGCGAGGGCGTCGTGGTCGCCGAATGGGCCGGCAAATTCCCCGCGCTGATGCCCTACGGCACGCACTGGATCCACATCGAGGCAACCGAAGACGGCGGCCGCCTGCTGTGGAAAAATCCATGATTACCGCGCGCACGACGGATTTCCGCATGGAGGAGAGAGAGAGGGGACCACACGCGCCCCCGCGTGTTCCCGGGCGCGCCCCCGCGCCCGGGACAGCATTCCGGCCGGGTGACATCCGTTTCCGTATCGCAAATCACCCGCACCCGACCCGAACTGCCCTCCGTGAATTTCCTTGCACGTCACGGGCTTCACCGCTTTCCTTCCCCCGCAACACGAATCCAGGACGGCCCGGCCACATCGCGCTGCGCCCATCCACCACGCACATGAGCACCACGAAAACCATCAACACCAAGGAATACCAGCTTCACGAGGGAGACACCGGCAGCGCGCCATACCAGGTCGCCATGCTGACCCAGCGCATCCTCGATCTCACCGACCACCTCAACGTCCATACCAAGGACTTCTCGTCCCGCCGCGGATTGTTGAAACTCGTCGCCCGCCGCCGCAAGCTGCTCGATTACATCAAATCCAACAGCGAGGAGAAATACCGGGAAGTCATCAAGGGCTTGGGACTCCGCCGCTGAACACACAACCCATTTCGCAGGACAGCCACGGGACGCTCCCCGTGGCTGTCCCGCATCAAGCCCCCGGCATCCCCGGAGCGCCCGACCGCTCCGGATTCGCCACGCGCGCAACGTCAGCTCTCGGCGGCGCGCCGGCCTCTCCCGGTGGAACGGGACATCGATCCCGCCCCGCCACACGCAAGAAGAACGAAGAAAAAGAAGAAGAAACAACAAACATGAACATCCAGAACATCACGGTCGATGTCGGCACCAATCCGATCACGATCGAAACCGGCAAGCTTGCCAAACTCGCCGACGGTGCCGTCACGGTCCGCTGCGGCGACACCATCATCCTCGTCACCGCCGTCTCCCAGACACGCATCCGCGACGGCCAGACGTGGTTCCCGCTCTCCGTCGAATACAAGGAAAAGGCCTCCGCCGCGGGCGTCTTCCCCGGCGGATACTTCAAACGCGAGGGCCGCCCCACCGAAAAGGAAATCCTCACCTGCCGCATGACGGACCGCCCGCTGCGCCCGCTTTTCCCGAAAGGATACCTCTACGACACCCAGATCATCGCCACCCTGCTCAGCGCCGACGGCGAGAACGACGCCGACATCCTCTCGATGAACGGCGCCTCGGCTGCCCTCTGCCTCTCCGACATCCCGTTCGCCGGCCCGATCGGCGCGGTGCGCGTCGGCCGCGTGGACGGCGAATTCATCATCAACCCGACCCACGAGCAACGCGAGGAAAGCGATCTCGACCTGGTTTACGTCGGCAACAAGACCGACGTGATCATGATCGAGGGCGCCGCCGGCGAAGTCCCCGAGGAGGATTTCATCAAGGCCCTTCACCACGCCCAGGCCAGCGTCGCCAAGCTCATCGAGGCCCAGGAGGAACTCGTGAAGCTCGCCGGCAAGCCGAAACGCGAATTCAACACCGTGCTCGCCAAGGACAACCTGCTGGAAATCGGCTACGAAATCGCCGGCGACCGCATCGAGGAAGCCATCTACGCGCCGACGAAAACCGAGCGCGCCAAAAAGGTCGGCGCGCTGCGCAAGGAGGTCGAGGCCGCCATCAAGGAGCGCGCCCCCGAGGCCACCGACTTCGATGTCGAGCAGGTCTTCGAATACATCCAGAAAAAGGCGTTCCGCATCTCCATCATGGAGAAGGGCGTGCGCGCCGACGGCCGCGCCCCCGGCGACCTCCGCCCGCTCTTCGCCGAAGTCGGCAGCCTGCCGCGCGTCCACGGATCAGCCATCTTCGCCCGCGGCGAGACGCAGGCCATCGGCATCGCCACGCTCGCGCCCGCCGACGAGAAGCAGTTTATGGACAACTACGCCGGCGGCGACGATGAGAAGCGCTTCATCCTCCACTACAACTTCCCGCCGTTCTCGGTGGGCGAGACCGGTCGCGTCGGCGGCCTCAACCGCCGCGAAATCGGTCACGGCGCGCTTGCCGAACGCTCGATCGAACCCGTCATCCCCGACGAGTCGGACTTCCCCTACGCCATCCGCGTTTCCTCCGAGGTCACCGAATCGAACGGCTCCACCTCCATGGCCACCGTCTGCGCCGGCACCATGTCGCTGCTCGACGCCGGCGTGCCGCTCATCCGCCCGGTCGGCGGCATCTCCGTCGGCCTCGTCACCGAAAAGAACGAGGACGACAGCCTCAAGGGATACAAGATGCTCCTCGACATCATCGGCTCCGAGGACTTCTACGGCGACATGGACTTCAAGCTCTGCGGCACCACCGAGGGCGTCACCGGATACCAGCTCGACCTCAAGCTGCCCGGCCTGCCGCTCGCCATGCTCGAGGAAGCCGTCCACATCGCCAAAGACGGCCGCCAAAAGGTGCTCGATAAAATGGCCGAGGCCATCGCCGCCCCGGCGGAACTCAGCCCGCACGCGCCGCGCATCGTCTCGATCAAGATCCCCGCCGACCGCATCGGCGAGCTGATCGGCCCCGGCGGCAAGAACATCAAGGCCATCCAGGCCGAGTCCGGTGCCGAGATCAACATCGAGGACGACGGCACCGTCCACATCTACGCCTCCAAACAGGCCGGCCTCGACCGCGCCAAGGAGATGATCGACCGGATGTTCCAGGAAATCGAAGTTGGCGCCACCTACACCGGCAAGGTCGTGTCCGTCACCGCCTTCGGCGCCTTCATGGAAGTGCTGCCCGGCAAGGACGGACTCATCCACATTTCGGAACTCGCAGAAGGCCGCACCGAAAAGGTCGAGGACGTCATCAAGAAGGGCGAAAGCATCACCGCCAAATGCCTCGGCGTGGACGAACGCGGACGCGTGAAAATGTCCCGCCGCGCCTGGCTCCGCGACCAGGCCGCTGCCGACGTCAAGGAGGAGACCATCCCACTGGCCGACTGAGCCGCCATCACCCCCGGCCACACACGCCCGGATATCCACCGGCGCTTCCGCACCTCGCGGAAGCGCCGGTTTTTATGCCACCCCATCCGGCGGCATCCCGCAATCCGCTTTGTCGCCTTTGTCGCAATTCCCTTTTGCATCCGCCCGCCCGGGTGTTATCTCGGTGGCAGCAAGTGGCGCGCGACCGCCGGTCTGGCCCAATCCGCGCACCCGAACCCAACCGATCACCAACCCAACCGAAACCAACATGTCCCAGGATCCCGCCGCCGAACTCAACGATTCCTCCGCCTCCAAATGCCCGTTCAACCACGGCAAGGGCTTCACCGGCCCCTCCAACCGCGATTGGTGGCCCAACCAGATCAAGGTCGAACTCCTCAACCAGCACTCTGAAAAGTCCAACCCCATGGACCCGGACTTCGACTACGCCGAAGCCTTCAACAGCATCGACTACGACGCCCTCAAAAAAGACATCGCCACCGTCATGCACGACTCGCAGGATTGGTGGCCCGCGGACTTCGGCACCTACGCCGGCTTCTTCATTCGCATGGCATGGCACAGCGCCGGCACCTACCGCACCGGCGACGGACGCGGCGGCGGCGGACGTGGCCAGCAACGCTTCGCACCCCTCAACTCCTGGCCCGACAACGGCAACCTCGACAAAGCCCGCCGTCTCCTCTGGCCCGTCAAACAAAAATACGGCCGCGCCATCTCCTGGGCCGACCTCATGATCCTCGCCGGCAACGTCGCCCTCGAAACCACCGGCTTCAAAACCTTCGGCTTCGCCGGCGGACGCGAGGACGTCTGGGAACCCGACCACGACGTCTATTGGGGCCGCGAATCCGAATGGCTCGCCACCAGCGACAAGCCGAACAGCCGCTACTCCAGCGACCGCGACCTCGAAAACCCGCTCGCCGCCGTCCAGATGGGCCTCATCTACGTCAACCCCGAAGGCCCCGACGGCAACCCCGACCCCGTCGCCGCCGCCAAGGATATCCGCGAAACCTTCGCCCGCATGGCCATGAACGACGAGGAAACCGTCGCCCTGATCGCCGGTGGCCACACCCTCGGCAAATGCCACGGCGCGGGCCCTGCCGACCACGTCGGCCCCGAACCCGAAGCCGCTCCGCTCGAGGAACAAGGGTTCGGCTGGATGTCCTCCTACAAATCCGGCAAAGGCGAGGACGCCATCACCAGCGGCCTCGAAGTCACCTGGACGCAGACGCCCGCCAAATGGTCCTACGCCTACCTTGAAAACCTCTTCAAATACGAGTGGGAACTCACCAAATCCCCCGCCGGCGCATATCAATGGGTCGCCAAGGACGCCCCCGAGGACGTCCCCCACGCCTTCGATCCGTCGAAAAAACAGCGCCCCACCATGCTCACCACCGACCTTTCCCTGCGCTTCGACCCCGCATACGAGAAAATCTCCCGCGACTTCCTCGCCAACCCGGAGAAATTCGACGACGCCTTCGCCCGCGCCTGGTTCAAGCTCACCCACCGCGACATGGGCCCCCGCGCCCGCTACCTCGGCCCCGAAGTGCCCGCCGAGGAACTCATCTGGCAGGACCCCGTCCCTGCTGCGGATCACCCGCTCATCGACGGTGCCGATATCGACGCCCTCAAGAAATCCATCCTCGCCACCGGCCTCACTGTCAGCGAACTGGTTTACACCGCCTGGTCCTCCGCCTCCACCTTCCGCGGCTCCGACAAACGCGGCGGAGCCAACGGCGCGCGCATCCGACTCGCCCCGCAGAAATTCTGGGCCGTCAACAAACCGACCCAGCTCGACAAAGTCCTCACCGCCCTCGAAGGCGTCCAAAAGGAATTCAACGCCGCCGCCAAGGACGGCAAACAAGTCTCCCTCGCCGACGTCATCGTCCTCGGCGGCTGCGCCACCATCGAGCAAGCCGCCAAAGACGCCGGCCACGACATCACCGTCCCCTTCAACCCCGGCCGCACCGATGCCACCCAGGAGCAGACCGACGTCGAATCATTCACCGTCATGGAGCCCATTGCCGACGGCTTCCGCAACTACCTCAAAGGCCGCTACACTGTCCCCGCCGAGGCCCTGCTCATCGACAAGGCCCAGCTCCTCACCCTCACCGCCCCGGAAATGACCGCCCTCATCGGCGGCCTCCGCGTCCTCGACACCAATGCCGACGACTCCAAACACGGCGTCCTCACCTCCCGCCCCGGCACCCTCACCAACGACTACTTCGTCAACCTCCTCGACATGGCCACCGAGTGGAAGCCCGCCGGCCCCGACGAGCAGACCTACGAGGGCCTCGACCGCAAAACCGGTGAAGTCAAATGGACCGCCACCCGCGTCGATCTCGTCTTCGGCTCGAATTCCATCCTCCGCGCCCTCGCCGAAGTGTATGCCTGCGCCGACGCCGGGGAAAAATTCCTCAAGGACTTCGCCGCCGCCTGGCACAAGGTCATGAACCTCGACCGCTTCGACCTCCCGTAGCAGCCTCAGCGTAGCAGGTGCCTCCGGCTCCTTGCCCGTAGCAGGAGCCTCTGGCTCCTCGCCCGTAAAAGGTGCCTCCGGCTCCTTTCCCTCGGAACCCCCGTAGGAGTGATCGTGAGATCACCCCTCATCATTTCCGCCATCACGCCC
>SLAV01000151.1 GCA_007126655.1 Haloferula sp.
GGCACCACCACCCGAATCCTCACCCCATAGCCGGAGCAAGGTAACGCGCGCACCCCCGCCACGGAGCCCCTGAACCGGGTGGAATCCGGGGTGTGCCAAACGGAGAAAGCAGGCTGCCGGATCTTCAAGGAGCCATGGTTTTACCGCCGGACGCGAAAACCATGCGCCTGATGGTGTGGAAGGCTCACGGTGCGCAATCTCCGTAAATCCATCTGATATGTTCAGGTGTGCTTTTCGGGCTGGTGCGGGCGGGATGGTGGATGCTAGCCAGTGGGCGTGACGAGGGAAGAACGAGCGGACGTGGCGGTGCGGTCGCGCGAGCCGCTGCGCGCGGGGCGGACGGACGCGCTAAGGCTGATCGACGGGTTGGGGGACGGCCTGCCGAACGTGATAATCGAGGATTTCGCCGGGCACTGGCTGTTATCGACCGCGGAGGACCGGGAGCCTCCGCCGTGGATGCTGCGGTGGCTGGAGGGCCGGGGGATGCCGTGTTATCACAAGCGGCTGGCCCTGCGGCGGAAGGATTCTTCGCCGGAGTGGCTTTGCGGGGAACGGGTGAACGGGGCGTTTCAGATCCTCGAGCACGGCGTGGCGTTCGAGGTTTCCTTTTCCTCGGGTTATTCGCAGGGAATTTTCCTGGACCAGCGGGACAACCGGGCGGAGGTGCGTGCGCGGTCGGCGGCGGGCGCGCGCGTGCTGAACACCTTCGCATACACCGGGGCGTTCTCGGTGTGCGCGGCGCTCGGTGGGGCGGAGACGACGACACTGGACCTCTCGCAGCCGTATCTGGACTGGGCGCGGCGCAACATGAGCCTCAACGGAATCGACACGGAAGCGCATCATTTCTGCCGGGGGGACGCGTTCCACTGGCTGCGACGGTTCGCGCGTCAGGGTCGGTCGTTCGACGGAATCATACTGGATCCCCCGACTTTCTCGCGCGACGACAAGGGCAGGGTGTTCCGCGTCGAGCGGGACTTCGGCGGGCTGGCGGAACTGGCGGCCGGGGTGCTGGCACCGGGCGGCTGGATGTTGTGCTGCACGAATTTAAGGAAAATGACGTCCGCGGCGTTCGAGCGGCAGTTGTTGGAGAAAACCGGCGGCAGATTCCGCGCGAGCCGGCGACCGATGCCGGGCGACTTCACCGACCAGCCGTATCTGAAGTCGGTGTGGCTGGACGGGTGAGGCCGGGTTCACTCCTTGAGGTGGATGAGCAGCCGCCCGCGCTCGATGACGAGCGATTCCACCCCCGGGATCCCCTCACCCTCGCGCGCGCCGAACACCTCGCCGAGGATGTTGGTGTTCTTGATGCCGCCGAGCCAGTCGTTCGGAATGGAAATGCCCCAAACAGTGAGGTCCTCGAGCGCGAGCATCGGGGTGGGACCCGAGGCATCGATGGCAAACTTCGCGCGTGCGCGGAGCTTGCGCCCGCCAAGAAGTGGGATGTCCTCGGGCAGCGGCGTCTCGATGCGGGCGAGGACCGCTCCGGGGGCGAACTGGAAGGCGACCTGGTCGCCGAGCCGCGTGTGCTCGTGGAGCAGGCCGTTGAGTTCGCGGTCGGTGAAGGCGATTTCGCGCGCGCCGGGTTCGTATGCGGCGGGCATTTCCGGTTCTGGCTCGGGTTCGGGCGGCGGGGTGTCCTCGGCGACCGCCTGCATGGTGGCGAGTTTTGCCTCGATCCCGGCTTTTTCCGCCTCGCTCAGGACGACCGGCTCGATCGGGCGGTTATACCAGATGACCAACACGCCGACCGCGATAATCAGCACGGCGGCGATGGAGATCCCGCTGATCAGGCAGGATTTGCCTCCGCGCGGGGTCTCGCGCGGAATGTCCGGAGATGGTTCGTTCATATGTGGATTTTAGCCGAGGCACGGCGTGGTGGGAAGGTGAAGTTTCGTGAATGCGGCAAGATGGCGGTCCACCGATTTTCCAGGGGTGTCGGAGAGCGGGCGGGATTCCGGGTTTTTGAAACCGGCCGCGGGCACGGCTCCAAGCGTGCGCATCGCGGAGACCATGAGCTGGTGTTCGCGGTCGAAATACGACGTGCAGGCCAGGATGCCGTCGTCGGCGAGGCAGGCCAGGGCGCGGGTGAAAATGCGATCCCATGCGGCGGGTTCGTGCCAGTAATTCTGGTGGCGGATGAAAATCACGTCGGCCTCCGGCAGACCGCCGGAGGCGGGTATGGCGGCGGCGTCGCCCGTGATGAATTCGGCCACCCCGCCGGGCAGCTCCCAGCGCGCCCGCGCCTCGCTAATGCAATGGCCGCGCAGGTCGATGCCGACGTAGCGCGTGATTCGGGCCGGTCGCAGGGCCTCGGCGAGTGCGCCCGATTCATCGGCGCGACCGCAGGCGAGGTTCCAGACGATGAGTTCCCGCCGACGCGGCGGCGGGCAGGCCCGGAACAGAAGCGCTAGCTGCCCGCGCAGACGGCGCACATCGCCCGCGGTGCCGGGATGACGGAATGGGTGGCGCTGGATCATGTGGCGCACCCAACTGAACGGGATCGGATGGCGTGATCAAGTCTGCGGAGAGCACAAGTGAACGCGGTGATTTCGCCGACCGGTCTTGCCACGGCGCGGGCGGTCGGGTAATTCGCCGTCCCGGCGGCGAGCCGCCGGCCTGTCCTGTAATTCATGAGCGATGCCCGCAAAACAAGCCTGTCGAAGCGCCTGAAGTGGCGCGTCGAGTGGCTCGTGCAGACCGGTGCCGAGGGAGTGATCGCGCGGCTTCCCGGCCCGGGGGTGTTCCGGTTTGGCGAATGGATCGGGGAGTTTCTGTGGCGGATGATGAGGCAGCGGCGGATCATCGTGCGCAAGAACCTGCGGATCGCGCTGGCGGGCGAGGAGGATCCGGAGGAAATCCGCGTGCTGGCCCGCCGGTCGTTCGTCCGCAGCGTGGCCAACCTGCTTTCCGCGGCGCACACCGCGCGCCTGTCGGCCGACGTGCTGGAATCGCGGGTCAGCGTGGAAAACCCGGAGGTGCTCGAGGATGCGATACGCGGCGGCAATGGTTGCATCCTGCTGCCGCCCCATATGGGGAACTGGGAAATCCTCGCGCGGATTTCACGATTGTTTCCACCAGGGCACGAGCAGGGCGCGCTCTACCGCCCGCTGAACAACCCGTATCTGAACGCACGCCTGACCGCCAGGCGGCGGTCGGAGGGCACCCGCATGTTTTCGAAGCGCGACAGCCTGCTGGAGATCACGCGGTTCCTTCGGAACGGAGGGATCATCGGGATCCTCGCGGACCAGCGGGCGGGTCCGCAGGGGGTGGTCAGCCATTTTTTCGGACGCCTCACGCGGTCGAGCCCGCTGCCCTACCTTCTGATCCGGCGCTGCAAGGTGCCCGCCCTCGCGGTGTCGATCCGCACGCTGCGTCCGGGCCATTGGGCGCTGCGCTACCATCCGGTGGCCGGCAACGGCAGCACGCAGGACTGCATGGACGCGATCGAGCGGGCGATGCGGGAGAGCCTGGTGGACGTGTTCTGGTTCCAAGACCGGTGGAAATCCTACGCCAGCCATTTGACGCCGATCCGCGACTGGCTCGGCGGCGACGACGACCGCAGCCCCCGGCACCCGCACCGCGCGCTTTTCTGGCAGGCGGGGATGCCCTCGTGCGGCCTGCCGCCGGAGTGGCGGCATCCCGATGTGGCGTATGAGCTGGCGCTCCACGAGGGCGAGGATCCGCCGGCGTGGGCGGACGAGGCGGTGGTGGTCCACCGGGTGCCACGCACGGACGATGCAAAGGCCCTGCGCGGCGCGCTCACCCGGATCGACCGGTCCGCCGCGCTGCCACTCGATTTTGTGCTTTCGCCGCAACCGGTTCAGGCGCTCCATCGGACGTGCCGCCGCCTGGCACTGGCGCACGTGGCCATTTCAAGCTCATGAAGGTTCTGCAAATCCTCCCTGAACTCCATGCCGGTGGCGTCGAGCGCGGGACGCTTGAAATCGCCCGGTATCTGGTTTCGGCGGGTCACGAGTCGCTGGTGGTCTCCCATGGCGGGCGGCTGGTTGACCGGTTGCAGGAGCAGGGCAGCCGGCACATCTCGATGCCGATCCATCGCAAGTCGCCCGCCTCTCTGCTGCAAGTGCGGCCGCTGCGCAGGCTGCTGGAAAAAGAACGGCCGGACGTGGTCCATTACCGCTCGCGCGTGCCCGGGTGGATCACGTGGCTGGCGTGGTGCGGGATGGACCCGGCGACGCGCCCGCGGCTGGTATCCACCGTGCATGGTTTTTACTCGGTGAACGCCTATTCGGCGGTGATGACAAAGGGCGAAAGGGTGATCGCCGTTTCCGAAAGCACCCGCCGCTACATCACCGGGAACTATCCGAAAACACCGCCCGAACGCATCCGGGTGATCCCACGGGGGATCGACATGGCCCACCACCATCCGGGCATCCGCCCGGACGAGGCGTGGCTCGCGGCCTGGCACGAGGAACATCCCGGCCTCGCGGAGAAATGCGTGCTGCTGCTGCCGGGCAGGATCACCCGCCTCAAGGGCCATGAGGATTTCCTCCAATTGATCGCCGGGCTGAGGCGCGAAGGCGTCCCGGCGCACGGCCTGGTTGCGGGAGACGCCCATCCCCGCAAACAAACGTATGCCGCCGAATTGCGCGGCCGTCTGGCGCATCTCGGGCTGGAGTCCAACGTGACGTTTCTCGGTCACCGCCCGGACGTGCGCGAGGTGATGTGCATGTCAGACGTCGTCTGTGCACTGTCACGGCAACCCGAGTCCTTCGGGCGCACCGTGCTGGAGGCGCTGGCGCTGGGCAAACCGGTGGTCGGATACGATTGCGGCGGCGTGGGCGAGTTGCTCGACGTTCTTTTCCCCGAAGGCAAGGTCCGGCCCGGCGATCACAAGCACCTCCTGGAAACGGCCTCGTCGGTCATCGGCGCGCGCCCGACCCCCGCTGCGGTCGGCGAACCATATACGCTGGATGCGATGTGCCGTGGCACGCTGGAGACATACCGTGCGGTCACCGGCGACGCGGGAGGGGATGACTTGTCACACTGACGTTCCGGCAAAACCATCCTTTTCTACAAAACCCACATCAATTTGCAGCACCAATAGGCCAGGGAATACAGCGGTGCGCAATGGGTGGCCGACCTCGAAGCGACAGTTCCCACATCGTCAGAAATTCCGGATCCGCATGTCCTTGAACTCGACCTTCATCGCCGGTCCCTGGTGAAGTTGCAGCGCGATGATGCCGTCATCCGCGCGGTTCTCCTCGTCCTCGTCCTCGATCAATGCCTGGAGTTCGCCGTTCACATAATGCTCGAAGCGATGGCCCTTCGCCACCAGCCGGTAGGTCTGCCATTCGGCAAGGTCGGCGTCCACCAACTCGAATTCACCCACGACCTCCTTGCCCGGAGTCATCCGCACGTGCTGGCCGCGCTCGCACATGATCCCGCGCCCGCCCTCCTCGAACAACATCGCGTTGTATGATGGCCTGGGATGGAGGTCGTATTGATAGCCCGTCACGCGCCATCCATCGCCATCCATTCGCTGGCTGCGGAACTGCACTCCGGAATTGTTCGGGGTCGTGATGCGGGCCTTGAACTCAAGTTCGAAGTCCCCCGGTTCGCCACCCTCCCAAATCAGGAAGCTGTTGCGTGCGATGTGACGCTCGTCGTCGTCGGTTTCGCCGACCAGCACGCCGTCCTCCACATACCACAACCGCGGATCGCCATCCCAGCCGTCCAGATTCTCACCATTGAAGATGTTTTTCCATTCCACCTCCGCGCTCGCGGCGGTGGCAATAGCGAAAATTGTGAGAACACAGCGGCGGGCGGAAGCGGTGAATGTCGGTTTCATGATCGTGGCAGGTTGATAGGTGGAAACGGAGTCGCTCCGGCGTTTCTTTCACCTCGGCGGGAGTCCCGGCGCCGGATGGTCAACGGCTCAGATCCTCCTGGTAGATTAGCTTGAAGCCCGCGCGGTGCAGCACCCCGGCCGCGAAATCGTGGTCCTCGAGATGCATCGCCAATAGCGATTCGCCCTGGTGCCCCGGCAGCAGCGCGTATGCGAAGTCGATGTTTGTTTCCGCCACCATCAGGACGTCGAGGCAGCGCGACAGTCCCGGTCCCGCCTCCCGCAGCGCGATCACCAGCAAATCGCATATTGCGAACGGAATTCCTTTTTCCATGAACCGCTGCTCGGCCGATTCCGGATCGGAAACCACGATCCGCGCCACCGTCGCGTCCCGCGAATCCTGCACACTCAGGCCGAGCACCTCGATCCGCTCCGCACGCAGCAGCTTCAGCAGCGAGGCGAGCGCGCCCGCGCGATTCGGCAGAAGAATGGAAAACTGCCGCACCAGGCTGCCGGAAGGCACCGTGTCGGTGGTGGAGGTCTCTTGCTCGGGGTCCATGGGAATACGGGGTTGGGTTTGCGGGTGAAATTATTGTTCGCAGCTGGGCCGGGATCAACCACGCGGCCCCCTGAGCGGCAGGGTGTGGGCCGCGCCGGTGGCCTCCTCGATGATGACCAACTGGTTCGGCCGGACGTCCGAAACCACGAATACGCGCCCATCCTCCGATGTAAACCGCTGCCCGGCCAAAGCAAGATAGCGCCGCCCGCTCGCCGCGTCCTCGACCAGAGCCGCGGGATCGTGCGTCTGCGCCGGTTCACCCTCAAACCATGTGCGCCCGGTTCCACCCCGGGTGTCGCGCACTTCCACATACCGCACCTCAACGGGTTCGCCCTCGTGCAGTTTCCCCTGCTCCACCCGCCTGCCGACGCGCACCACCTCCACCGTGCTCTCGGGAATCAGTGCTCCAGGCTCCACCCGCATCTCGTCGATTTCCTCCCCCCGGGTTTCAACCACCACCGCCTCATCCTCCACACGGATAATCCGCAGGGGCAGTTCGCGCTGCTGGTAATGCCGCATGACCAGCGGCGGCGTGGCCTCGCGTCCGGGACCTGCATCCGCTGTTGCATCCACCGAGGCATCATCGCCCCGCGCAACGGCCTCCGACGAAATCACCGCTCCCTCCAACACAACCGCCGGTTCACGCTCCGTGGCCCCTGCCTCCCCGCTCACGCCCGCCCGTGCTTCGCCGGACACCAGATCCACGTAAGTGGTCATGCTTCGGATCAGGTCATCTTGGTCGTCAAGCCGCATCATCACCGCCCGCGAACTCCGCTCGATGATCATCTGCACGTCAGGGTGTCCCGCGTCCGACGCGTAATCCATCGCCGTGCGACCGTCATCCGAGGTCATAAATCGGCTCGACCCAAGCTCCACCAGCATCTCCGCCGCGTCGAGGTGACCGTTCTCCGCGGCAAGCATCAGCGGCGTGCGCCCGTCGTCCATTCTTGCAAAAACCGAAGCGCCGTAGCTGGTCAGCGTGTCGATCACCCCGGCCTGCCCGACCAACGCCGCGAGCAACAGCGCGGTGTCCAGTTCGTCGCGGCTCGCCGTTGCCAGCTCCTCCACGGAACCCGCCCGCCCCTCGCGCACCGCCAGCATCAGCGGGGAGAATCCGTCGCCATCCTCCAGTTCCGCATCCGCACCCTGCCGCAGCAGCCAGCGCACCATCCGCGGTTCGTCGGCAAGCACCGCCACCATCAACGGCGTGCGCTCATTCCCCCCCCGCACATCCACCTCCAGTCCACGGTCGAAAAGCAGGCCCGCGACCTCCTTGCGGCCCGCCGCGGCGGCTGCGTGCGCGCCGGTGTCCCCGGCGTCATCGCGGGCCTCGAAATCAAATCCCGCTTCCAGAAAATGCCGGACCACCCGCGTGTCCCCCTCCGCGCACGCGCGCATCCATCCGTCCACCGTCACCTCATGCCCCGCCTCTTCAAGCTCCTCACCTCTGTCGTCTTCCGTTCTGCCGCACGAGGAAAAAACCAAACACAGGGCCAGGGACATTCCCGCCAACCCCGGTGCATTCGCGAATTTCATGGGCGGATGGATACTTCGGAGAGCTTAAACAATCAATCTTGAAATCGGCACCTCACCCGGCAGGATGAATGCCGGACGGGTCTTCCACGTCCACCCGCGCAGCCACCCGGCCGTCCCGGCCGGTGCGGCGTGCCCGCCACCATGCCAAGGAAAACCAAAAAGAAGCGAGCGAAGCGCCCGGCCAGCAGCCGCGGCAGGCGCGGGCGCGCGCCACGCCGACGGCGTCCGGGCTTCCTCGCCCTGCTCTGCCTCTGGCCGTTCTTCCTTGTCAACTGGCTCACCCGCGGCTTCTCCGGCCTTGTCCGCTGGCCGCTCCGCCTCGCCGCGTATCCCGCCATGGTCGGCCTCGCTCTGCTTGCCGTGCTCGCCGTCATTTACGGCATTCGCTCACAGCCGTATGATCTCACCCGCATCCGCGAAATGCCCGAGCGCTCGATCATCTACGACCGCCTCGGCGGGGAAATCGGCCGCATCCACGGCGAACGCCGCTCCATTGTCCCGCTCTCCGACGTTTCACCCGAGTTCCACAAGGCCATCCTCGCCCGCGAGGACGCCCGCTTCTACCGCCATTTCGGCTTCGATTCCATCGGCATCGTCCGCGCCGCCATCCGCAACTTTCAGGGCAAGCGCGAGGGCGCGTCCACCATCACCCAGCAGCTCGCCTCCGACATCTTCGGCCTCAAGGTCGGCGAACGCCGCGGCGACATCCCCCGGCAGCTCGACCGCAAACTCCTTGAACTCGCCCTCTCCTTCCGTCTCGAGGCCGCATACACCAAAGACGAGATCCTCGAAGCCTACATCAACCAAATCAACTGGGGCCGCCAGATCAAAGGTGTCGGCGAGGCCTCCCGCATCTACTTCGAGAAACACCCGTCCGAACTGGACCTCTCCGACTCCGCGCTGCTCGCCGGCATCGTCCGCGGCCCCGACGCATTCAACCCATTCCGCTCCATGGAGGCCGCCACCCGCGAGCGCGATACCACACTCGAACGCATGGTCGATGCCGGCGTGATTACCCGCGAAGAGGCTGACGAAGCGATGTCTGGCGAAATCGAGGTCCGCCCCGTCTGGCGGCGCACCGCAGACGAATCCTACGCCATGGACGCCGTCCGGCGCGACCTCGAACTCATTCTCGAAGAAGAAAACATCCAGCTCGGTGGCCTGGAAATCACCACCACCATCGACCTGCGCCTCCAGCAGACCGGCCAGGAGGCGCTCGACCGCAAACTGCGCGAGGTCGAGCGCCGCTCGGGATACAGCCACCAGACGCGCGCCGCCTGGCGCGAGCTGCCGGAGGAGACCCGCGGCGCTCCGCAATACATCCAGGGAGCCGCCGTCGTCATCGAGAACCGCACCGGGGCCATCCTCGCCGTCATCGGCGGGCGCGACGCCAACGAGTCGAAATACAACCGCGCCATCCAGGCCCGCCGCCAGATCGGTTCCGTCTTCAAGCCGTTCATCTACATGGCCGCCTTCGACCAGGGCATGCGGCCCGAGACGCTCGTCAGCGACGGCCCCATCCAGCGCAATGAAATCCGCGGCGCGCCCAACTGGCGGCCCAACAACGCCGACGGTCGCTTCGGCGGCATGCTCCCCGCCTCCACCGGCCTGATCCGCTCGCGCAACACCATGTCCGTCCGCGTCGGCGACCGCGCCGGCCTCGACAACGTCCTCCAGACCGCCGAACTGGCCGGATTCGGCGATCAAATCCCCCGGACCCCCGCCACCTACCTCGGTGCCTGGGAGACGACGCCGCGCGCCGTCGCCAGTGCCTACACCATCTTCCCCAACCACGGCGTCCGGGCACGCCCGTTCCTGATTTCCGAAATCAAGGATCGCGACGGCAACATCCTCTACAGCAGTCCGCCGCTCACCTACCAGGCCGCCGCGCGCGGCTCCGCCTGGTCGGTCTCGAAAATCCTCGACGAAGTCACCACCAGCGGCACCGGAGCCGCCGTCGGCCGCCTCGGATTCGACAAACCCACCGCCGGGAAAACCGGAACCACCAACGACTTCCGCGACGCATGGTTCGCCGGCTACACCTCGTCGCTCACCTGTGCCGTCTGGGTCGGCCTCGACCGGCCGGTCCGCACGTTCCACGGCGGCTACGGCTCCGTGCTGTCACTCCCGATTTGGGTTGATATCATGAGAACCGCCGACCGCCTCGGCTACCAGGCCGGCGACCTGCACGGCAATGTCGATACCGTCGCATGCCGCCTCTGCCGCCTCTCCGGGAAGCGCGCCACCGCCGGTTGCGAGGCCAATGGCAGCGCCTACACCACCCGGGTCCCGTCCGATATCGCCCTGCCCGATAACGATCTCTGCCCCATCCACCCGGCACGTGCCCTACCCGTCGGCGATGGTGCGGAAGCACCGCCGTCGTCATCTCGCGTGAGGCCTGCCGCCATGCCCCGGCCACATCTCACCCCGCCTCGCGCTCGCACCGCCCGAAGTGAAGAACCGCCGCCGCCGCGCGCTTCACCAGTTGCGGAAGAACCGCCTCCCCGCGCTCAAGCAATCGACCCGCCCCCACCCCGGGCCCTGCCGGTGGATTGAGTCGCGCTTGTCCGCTCCATCACTTCCACCCAAAGCAAGTGACGGGGTCCTCGCGGATCATTCACAGCGTGCATGACCGGCGGTGGGGTGGAGAAAACCGGTTCGACCAACAGGCAAATGCGGAGCCGCGGCGGCATGGGAGAGGCCGCTTGGCGTAATTGCCGCCACGACCGATTTGATCCGTCATGTGCGGCGATGATCGACACGGCGGTTCATCCGTTTTAAGCTGGGCCGAGATGCAGCAATCGTCCATCCGAACCAGCTCCTTGCTGACTGCCATGTTTTTTTCAGCCACCGCGCTCGCCCACGCATCACCCGGTGTGGCGGAGGTTGACCCCGGCACACTCACCGGCAAGGTGATGTGCGGCTACCAGGGATGGTTCAACGCCACGGGCGACGGGGCTGGTCGCGGATACCACCATTGGTCGCGCTCGGGAAAACGAAAGCCGTGCCCGGACACCATCACATTCGACCTCTGGCCGGACCTCTCCGAATTTCCCGAAGAGGAGCGTTTTCCCACGGAATTCCAACACGCCGACGGATCCACCGCCGAGGTATTCTCCTCGTTCCTCGAACCCACCGTCCACCGGCATTTCGAGTGGATGCGCGATTACGGCATCCATGGTGTGTTTCTCCAGCGATTCATCCACACCCTCGACCAACCGCAACACAAGCGGCACAACGACACCGTGCTGGCCCACGTCCGCGGCGGTGCCGAAAAAACCGGTCGCGTCTTCGCCATGATGTACGACACAAGCGGCCTGGGATCCGGCCAATCGCAGCGGCTTCTCGACGACTGGCGCGAACTCGTGACCGAAACGCGGATCACCGAATCCCCGCGATATCTCAACCACAAGGGCCGTCCGCTGCTCGCCATCTGGGGCTGCGGATTCCGCGACGACAAGAACCGACCGTCGCTCGACGACTGGGAGGAGATCCTCACCGCCCTGCGCACCGACCCCACCCTCGGCAACCCCGCCGTCATGCTCGGCGTCCCGACCTTCTGGCGCGAGCTGCGGCGCGACTCACTTGAGGAGTCCCGCCTGCACGAAATCCTCGCCATGGCCGACGTGATCTCGCCCTGGACCGTCGGGCGCTACCGCGATCCCGGGGAAGCACGCCGCCACGCCGCGGAGATCGCCACCGCTGACATCGCGTGGTGTGAGGAACACAACCTCGATTACCTCCCGGTCGCCTTTCCCGGCTTCAGTTGGCACCACCTCCAGAAGCGCCACGGTCGCGACCAACCGGTGAATTCCATCCCCCGCCGCCGAGGCGAATTTTTGCAAAGCCAGATCGACGCCTACCTCGACGCCGGCGCGGAGATGCTCTACGTCGCCATGTTTGATGAAGTGGATGAGGGGACCGCCATCTTCAAATGCACCAACCATCCCCCCGTCGATGCCCCGTTCGCCACCTTCGAGGGTCTGCCTTCGGACCACTACCTGAAGCTCACCGGACGGGCCGCCAGGCGCTTCGAAGAAGTCGGCCGCCGCCGGCGCTGATCCCCGAACCCGTTCGCCCACGTTCACCGACCGGCGCGGCGGAACGCCGTCCGGTCGCGGGCATCGGCTGATGATTGAACCACTCCGTTTACGGATTTTCTCACGACGACCAATCTGTGATCCGGCTTGCACCCGTCGCATGGCGGGGCTACATGCGCCGCACATGGCCATGATCAATTCGAACTTCCTGAAGCTCAAGGCGGGATACCTTTTTCCCGAAATCGCCCGCCGCGTCAATGCGTTCACCACGGAGAATCCAGACCACGCCGGGGAAATCATCCGTTGCGGCATCGGCGACGTCACCGAACCGCTGCCGCCATCCATTGTCGCCGCGTTCCACGAAGGCGTGGATGAACAGGCAGACCGCGCCACCTTCCGCGGCTACGGCCCCGAGCAGGGATACGCGTTTCTCCGCGAGGCCATCGTCGAAAACCAGTTCGCGGGCATGGGCATCGGTGCGGACGAGGTCTTCGTTTCCGACGGCTCGAAATGCGACACCGGCAACATCCTCGACATCTTCGGGCCGGGCAACACCATCGCCATCACCGATCCAGTCTATCCGGTCTATGTCGATACCAACGTCATGGCGGGCAACACCGGCGATGCGGACGAGAATGGGGCATACAAAGGCCTTCTCTACCTGCCGTGCACCGCCGAAAACCAATTTGTCGCCGAAGTCCCGGACGCCCGCGCCGATCTCATCTACCTGTGCTTCCCCAACAACCCGACCGGTGCGGTGGCCACCCGTGGCATGCTTGAGGCATGGGTGCGGTATGCGCGGGAAAACGACGCGATCATCCTGTTCGACGCCGCATACGAGGCCTTCATCCGGGATCCGGAAATTCCGCACTCGATCTACGAGATCGACGGCGCGCGCGAATGCGCCATCGAGTTCCGCTCGTTCTCGAAAAACGGAGGCTTCACCGGCGTGCGTTGCGCATTCACCGTGGTCCCGAAAACCGTGACCGGAAAGGCGGCGGACGGCACGCGCGTCCCGCTCCACCAACTCTGGAACCGACGCCAAAGCACCAAGTTCAACGGGGCAAGCTACCCGGTCCAGAAAGCCGCGGCCGCCGTCTTCTCACCGCAGGGAAAAACCGAGGTGAAGGCCCTCATCGATCACTACATGGGCAATGCCGCACTGCTCCGTGAAGCCTGCCTCGCCCTGGGCCTGAAGGTCTTCGGCGGCGAGAACGCACCATACGTCTGGGTCGGCTGCCCCGAGGGTCTCACATCGTGGGACATGTTCGACAAAATGCTCAACGAGGCCCGCATCGTCATCACCCCCGGATCCGGTTTCGGCTCCGCCGGCGAAGGCTACTTCAGGATCTCCGCGTTCAACTCGCGTGAAAACGTCGAGGAGGTGTGCCGTCGGCTCACCGCACTGGTGTCCTGAGGACCGCGCGGATTCCCGGTATCGGAAATGGGGAATTCTGCCGCGCAAGCGAGCATACCCCACCCATATCACGGAACCACAAAAGGCAGAATGCCCGCCTCGCGGATCCCGCTCATCCGTTCTTCGGCCCGCGTCCGCATGGCATTCACTTTCTCCGGAAAATCACCACTTCGGTCACGGATTTCGTCCATATCATCATTCACATTGAAGAGAAACGGAGGATTCGGCCCCGGTTCATCCAGAGCGTCGCGATATCCGGCGAGTTTCTCCACCTGCTCCGGGGTCTCCCTGCCGACGCCCATGCCTTCCAGCGCGTGCCGCCGGTCGAAAAACAACTTCCACTCGCCCACGCGAATCGCATGCGGCTGAGGCACTTCGCCCGGCTCCATTGGCTCGTCGCGGGGCACACTCATCCCGTGCCACATCAGCAGTTCCTCACGCGGCGAGTCTTCACGATTGCCCGTCAGCGCGTCCCATACGTCCACTCCGTCGATTTCCGGAACTCCGGCTGACATCCCGGCCAGATCGATTCCGCAGGCCCGGCTCAACGTCGGCAACAGGTCGATCGCACTCACCAGCCCGTGGAACTCCCTGCCCGCGGGGATCACACCCGGCATGTGGATGATGAACGGCACCCGCGTACCACCCTCCAGGGCGCTCCATTTCATTCCACGATAGGGATACGCGCTCGCATCCTCCCCGTTCTGCGGACCGTTGTCGGAGAAAAAGATCACCATCGTCTTTTCCCGGATTTCGAGTTCATCCAGCAACTCCACGATTTCGCCGATGCAGTGGTCCAGCTCCTCGACCACATCCCCATACGCCCCGAAATCGGACCTGCCCTTCCAATCCGGATGCGCCTCCACCGGGAAATGCGGAGCGGTGTACGGGAGGTAGAGGAAAAACGGCTCGTCCTTGTTCTCACGGATGAAGCCCATCGCCTCGTCGGTGAACATGCGCGTCAGCAGGCGGTTCTCGAACGGTTGCACTGCGATCTCGTCCCCGCTGCGGATCAGATCGGTCTGGTTGTTGCTCGACGGGATGTAGAACGACCAGTCGAAACCCTGCGCATGCGGGCGCGTCTCCGGCAGGTCGCCGATGTGCCATTTCCCCGAAATTCCCGTCGCATAACCCGCCGCCCGGAACACATCCCCCATCGTCAGCGCCTCGGGACTCATCCCGTCGCGCATGCCCATCATGAATCCGACAACGCCGCGCTGCCAGCCCGTCCGCACCGGATAGGCTCCCGTCAGAAGCGCCATCCGGGACGGCGTGCAAACCGTCGCTCCCGAGTGGAAATCCGTCAGCCGGGCGCCCCCTGCCGCCAATTCGTCCAGCACCGGCGTGCGGATCGAGGGATGGCCGTAACAACCGAGATCCCGGTATCCGAGATCGTCCACCATGATCAGAATCACGTTCGGCTTTGCCGCATCCGCCGGTATAAGAAACAACAACAACAACCAGAGCATCACTGGAATCGCGCGAGTCATGGACATGCAATTTCTACGCCCGTTGATTTGCGGTTTTCTCAGGACAACCGCAGGGGAAATCAAGCCGTAGCCGCAAGCGCGCGCGCCGCGTCCGCCGCGCGCAACCCGTCGAGCGCCGCGCTCACGATCCCGCCGGCGTAGCCGGCGCCCTCGCCACAGGGAATCAGACCGGGCAGTTCCGGGTGCTCCAGCGTGTCGCCCCGCCTGGGAATCCGAACCGGCGAACTCGTCCGGGTCTCAAATCCAATCAACAACGCCTCCTCGGAAAGATAGCCACGGATCTTCCGACCGAACATTCTCAGACCCTGTCTCATTTCGTTGATCAGGAAATCCGGAAAAAGCTCGTGCAGCGGCGCGCTTCTCACGCCTGGAAAATAACTCGTCTCCGGCAGGTCCCCGGAAATGCGGCCTGCGAGGAAATCCGTGACCCGCTGGGCCGGCGCCACCTGCCCGCCACCACCCGCGGACTTCGCGGCCCTCTCCAATTCCTTTTGAAACGCCATGCCCGCGAGCACGCCGTGTTCGCGGGCGAAGCGCGCCACGTCCTCCGGCGACACCGTGGCCACCATTCCGGAATTCGCATACGGCGAATCCCGGCGCGACAGGCTCATCCCGTTCACAACCACCTCGTCGTTCTCCGTCGCGGCCGGCACGATCCACCCGCCGGGGCACATGCAGAATGAATGGACCCCGACGTCACCGATCGTCGTCGCCAGCCGGTAACGGGCGGCAGGCAACAACCGGTGCCGCGCCTCACCCCGTTTCAAATGATACTGGGCGCGGTCGATGAGCGGCTGGGGATGCTCGATCCGGAAGCCCACGGCGAATGTTTTCGCCTCCAGCAACACACCGCGCGCCGCCAACATCCGGTAAACGTCCCGCGCCGAATGTCCGGTGGCCAGAATCACCGCGGATCCGGCGATTTCACCGCCCTGGTCCGTCACCACGCCGCGCACACGCCCGGCGGAAACCAACAGGTCCGCCATGCGCGTCCCGAAACGCACCTCTCCTCCCGCGTCGAGGATCGAGCGCCGGATCGCCTTGACCACGTTCGGCAGCAGGTTCGATCCGATGTGCGGATGCGCATCGGTCAGGATCCTCTCCGGAGCGCCGTGGGCCACAAGCACCCGGTAGATGTCCGCTACCGGCCCCCGCTTCGTCGCACGGGTATAAAGCTTGCCATCGGAAAACGTCCCCGCGCCGCCCTCGCCGAAACAATAGTTCGAATCCTCCACTACCCTGCCCTCGCGCAGGATCGGAGCCAGGTCGAAGCGCCGCGCGCTCGCGTCCTTGCCGCGCTCCACGATCACCGGCCTCATACCGCTTTCCAGGCATCGCAACGCGCCGAACAACCCCGCCGGCCCGCAACCCACGATCACCACCACCGGCGCGTTCGCGGGCAGCGGCGGAGCCCCCCACGCCGCCGGTGGCTCGTCCTCCAATGCCTTTCCCACCGCCACATCCAGCCGCATGCGGACCTTGATCACCTTTTGCCGCGCGTCGATCGAATGCTTTCGCAGCCGCATCCCGCCTATCTCATCGGGGGCCACATCGAGTGCCTTGGCGGCGGCCCTGATGCGCGCGCCATTGTCCTCGGAAATTTCCAAGGGCAGCTCCACATCCACCGCCACCACGCCCGTGGATCCGTTCATGGCAGGTCACCTCCACCACGCACCAACAGCTTGTTCCCGCTCTCATCCACGCGCACGAATGTCACATTCGTTGCGAAAATGCCGCGGTTGGCCGCTTCACGGTCGGCCACCTCCACCGCGTATGTCACGCTGGTCCTGCCTTCCCGGCGCAACTCGCTGCGGATCGTCAGGATCGTTCCCTCGCGCACACTCCGATGGAACTCCACGCGGTCCATCCCCACCGTCACGAAGTGACAACCGGGAAAATCCAGGCTCGCAGCGATCCACGAAGCCTCATCCACCCAGGCCAGCAATTTGCCGCCAAAAAGGAAACCGTATTGATTCAAATCCCCTGGCAGCACAAGACGGTGGTTTTCCATGGCCGTGGTCGTCCCCTCCGCTCAGCGGAACATGCGCCGTTCCTCCCTGACGATCACGGCATCGGCGGAATAGCGTCCGCCACCCGCGATCAGGATGGCGATCGACGGGATCAGATACATCACCGCCAGCTCCTTGGCCCGCAACGCGTCCGGAGGACTGTAGAAAAACGGCAGGTCCGCCTGCACGTGAAACGCCGCCACAATCATCGTGAATCCGAGGATGAACGCCGAAATCCGCGTCATCACCCCGAGCACCATCAGCCCCGCGAACACCACCTCCGCCCCGATGGTCGCAATCAGGCTCACCGGTGGCGACATGAAATGAAGTGGAAAGAAATCCGGGACCGGGAAGCCATCCTTGATTTCCCCGAAATTCCTCACCTTGCCCCAGCCATGGCCGATCAGCATCATCAACCCCACCGAAACTCTCAGGAACAAAAGCCCGGTCGATGCCGTCGCATCGCGGGTGCCGCAATCAAAAATCAGTTTTTTCATGAAAGGATGCTTCAGGAATCTGGTGTGGAGGCGGATTTCACGGAAATGGTGATGCGTTTCAGGCGGGCGTCACCTCCCGGTGAATGGGATTCGACTTCCACATCCTCAAGCAGCACGTTGTGAACGATGCGCCGGTAATACGCGTTCAGCGGCCGGAACTCAAACGGTCTCCCGCTCGCCTTCACCCGCTCCGCCACATCGCGCACCTCGTCCCGCAGCCTGTCCTCGCGCATCGCGCGGAAATGCTCGCAATCCACCCTGACACGGTCGCATTTGGGCACGTGCTTGCGCAGGATACGGTTCACGAGATACTGCAAGTCGTCGAGACGGTCGCCATCGCGGCCGATCAGCAATTCGCTCTCCGGTGAGCGGATCTGAAGACAGGCACCTTCCTCGTGGCTTTCAACCTCCACTTCGGCCGGAATGCCAAGATGCCCCAGCATCGTATCCAGTATTTTGCACGCGGTTTCCTCAGCAGTCATTGCGTCAGTGTAGTGTATTTCAAAGACCGGTCAATCATGGCCAGCGGCACCTTCCGTAAGCAGCGTCGCATTATCCCCACACCAGTATCAGTCGCTTACATTTGGCTGAAGGGGGCCGCGGCACGCACATTCAATCCCCGATCCGCATCTCCTTCGGATCCCAGTCGATCGGCGGGAAGTCCATTTTCAGGCGCATCATCGTGTCGAGCACGATCCGGGCCACGCACAGGTTGCGGTACCACTTGCGGTTGGCGGGCACCACATACCAGGGGGCGTGTTCGGTCGAAGTCCGCGAAAGGACGTCCTCATACGCCTCCATGAAGTCGTCCCAGCGCGCGCGATCCTTGAGATCGTCCGGGTTGAACTTCCAGTGCTTGTGCGGGTGGTCCAGGCGGGATTGCAGGCGCTCGCGCTGCTCGTCCTTGGAAATGTGAAGGTAGATCTTGATGATCGTCGTGCCCTCCTCGGCGAGCATCCGCTCGAACTCAATGATGTGGCGCATCCGCCGCTTCCACACCGCTTCCGGAAAAATCCGCTTCACGCGCACCGCGATCACGTCCTCGTAGTGGCTGCGGTTGAAAATGACCATCTCACCGTTCCGCGGCACCCGGGCGTGGATGCGCCAGAGGAAATCCCGTGCCAGCTCCTCCTCGCTCGGCTTCTTGAACGAGCGCACATGGATCCCCTGAGGATCGATCCGCGAGAACACGTGCTTGATGCAGCCGTCCTTCCCCCCCGTGTCCATTGCCTGCATCACGATCAGGAGCCGGTGCTTGTCCTCGGCGTAGAGCTTTTTTTGCAGTTGCTGCAGCTGATCCTGCAGGATCTCGAAATGCGGCAGGTGATCGTCCTTGCTCGCCTCCTCGATCAGTGCCTTCTCGTTGCTATCGATGGCACTGAGCTTCATTTTTTTCCCCGGCTTTACAAGATACCGTTCCAATGCTCCGCTAACTGGCATGCGCGGTTATCCCCGCGGGCAAACCTCATGACAAGCCCGGATTCCGCATACCGCATAATTTTGTTAGAAAGATTGGCGGCCACCGCAATCTCGGATTTCCACCACCAGTCAATCACTTGGTTACTCATGGAAAAAACACCACCACCCTGTGATATCCGCATTTGAAATCCCCCCCGTCCTCCCGCACAGTCATCGCATGGCGAATCGCACTGCCTCACCCACCCTTCCCGACTCCGGCGGCCACTTCGGCCAATTCGGCGGCATGTTCGTGCCCGAGACCCTGATGACTCCCCTCCAGGAACTCGCCACGGCCTACGAATCCGCCCGCAACGACCCCGCCTTCCATGCCGAACTCGACGAACTTCTCCACAACTACGTGGGTCGCCCCACCCCGCTCTATTTCGCCGATCGCTGGACGGAAAAACTCGGCGGGGCAAAAATCTACCTCAAGCGCGAGGACCTCCTCCACACCGGCGCGCACAAGATCAACAACGCCCTCGGCCAGATCCTCCTCGCGAAGCGTCTCGGCAAAACCCGCATCATCGCCGAAACCGGAGCCGGGCAGCACGGCGTCGCCACCGCCACAGTCTGTGCACGCTTCGGCATGGAATGCGTCGTTTACATGGGCGAGGTGGACATGCAGCGCCAGGCCCTCAACGTCGCCCGCATGCGCCTCATGGGCGCCGAGGTCCGCGCCGTCACCGCCGGCCAGGCCACCCTCAAGGAAGCCGTCAACGAAGCCATGCGCGACTGGGTCGCCAGCGTCGATCACACCCACTACATCATCGGCTCCGCCCTCGGTTCGCATCCATTCCCGATGATCGTGCGCGATTTCCACCGCGTCATCGGCATCGAATCCCGCCGGCAGATCCTCGACAAGGAGGGCCGCCTGCCGGATCTCCTCTGCGCTTGCGTTGGCGGCGGCTCGAATGCCATCGGCCTGTTCCACCCGTTTCTCGACGACGAGAACGTCCGCATGGTCGGCGTTGAGGCTGGCGGCGACGGCATCGTCCCCGAGCGCCACGCCGCCCGCTTCCAAGGCGGGAAACTCGGCGTGCTGCAGGGCACCAAAACCTGGCTCCTTGCCAACCCCGACGGCCAGATCGAACTCACCCACTCCGTCTCGGCCGGCCTCGACTATGCCGCCGTCGGCCCCGAACACGCCTTCTACCAGGAATCCGGCCGCATCGAATACACCTACGCCACCGACGACGAGGCTCTCGCCGCCTTTAGGGAACTCGCCCACTGCGAAGGGCTCATCCCCGCGCTCGAAAGCGCCCACGCCATGGCTTACGTCTCCAAGATCGCCCCGAGCCTGCCCAAGTCCGCCATCCTCATCGCCAACCTCTCGGGCCGCGGTGACAAGGACGTCGAGCAGGCATCCAAATACCTGCTCGGCGAAAGCGCCGGAAAGGACTCCTGAATCGCCGGCCACGGCGCATCATACGAACGCGCGAGCATCCGGCGCGAACCGTAAAAACGAGACCGCACGCGGGGACCGCACGTCAAACTTCTGATCGTGAAATCCGTGGTTGTAATGAGAATGCGCGGCCCAATTGCAGGAAGCACCGCGAAAATTTTTCCATCGAATCGCGATTTTACGCTTACCCTGCGCCGGATTCGCCGCTATACCCCGCCTTGTCGTTCGCATGGTGATCCACAAACCCGTAAATCACACCCGCCGGTTGGCCGCCTTTCTGGCCGCTGCTTTCCTGGCGCTCGCAGCCTCGTTCGGCCAGCATGCCGCCGCATCCGGAATCGCACAGCGCGAGGCCGAACGACGAAACCAGAACGTCGCCGAAGCCATGGAACTGCTCCGCATCGGCGACGAGGCTTACCTCGATACCGACTACCGTTCCGCAGCCGAGGCCTTCGATGGAGCGCGCGACCTGATCCCCGAGGCACCGGCAACCGCCGAAATCCGGGAAGCCGCCACCGAACGCTTCGTCACCGCATCCGTCGAACTCGCCCGCGTCCTGTCCCGCGAGGGCGACGTCCCCGGTGCCAAAGCCGCCGTCGAACGCGTCCTCGAGCCAGACGTCGCACCCGGACACCCCGCCGCCGTCCGCATGCTCGGCGAACTCAACGATCCCATTCGTACCAACCCCGCGCTCACTGAAGAACACGCGGCCGATGTGGATCAGGTCCGCCGCAGCCTCTACACCGCGGAAGGCGCGTTCAATCTCGGAAAATTCGACGAGGCAAAAGAACACTACGAATCCGTTCTCCGCATCGACCCCCACAACCGCGCCGCGCGACGCGGCATGGAACGCGTCGCCGCCGCCAAAAGCGATTACCAGGCGTCCGCATATGATCTTACCCGCGCGGAAATGCTGGCCGAGGTGGCCGCGCAATGGGAAATGCAGCTCCCACTTGTCGAGCAAACCCCGGAAATGGAAGTCGGCCTGATCACCGGCCCAGGCGCACCCGATTTTATTCCTGTCGCCAACAAGATCAACAACATCATCATCCCTTCGTTCCAGGTCGAGGAGGCCAGCATCCGCGAAGCACTCGATCTGCTTCGCATCCGCTCACGCGAACACGACAATATCGAGCCGGACCCCAACCGGCGCGGTGTCAACATCAACCTCTCACTCGGCGGAATCGACGACGCGGCCGCCAGCGAAATCCTTTCGCGCCGCATCGACCTCAGGCTTTCGAATGTGAGCGTCGCCGCCATCCTCGGATACCTCTGCGACCTCACAGGGACCAACTTCACCGTGGATGACTTTTCCGTCATCATCCGACCACTCGCCGCACATCGCGACGAAATGATCTCACGCACCTTCCGCGTCCCTCCCGATTTCCTCGCCACGCTCTCCACCGCCGACGACGATCGCGATGAACCGGCCGATATCTTCGCCCCCGCTCCCCAACGCGGTCTCTTGCCACAACGCCTCGGCATCCGCGAGGCGCTGGAAGCCAACGGCGTGGAATTCACCGAGGGTGCCAGTGTCAGCCTCGGCAACAACATCCTCCGCGTCACGCACACCGCATCCGCCATGGAAGTTATCGAGCAGATCGTCAACGCTGTCGCTGACACCGAACCCGTCTCCATCGTCACCCGCGTCACCATCATGCGCGTGCAGGAAACCCAGCTCCGCGAACTCGGATACGACTGGCTCCTCGGCAACTTCAGAATCGGTGGCGGCGGGGGCGACTTCCTCGGCATCAGCGGCGGCACCACCGGAAGCGCCGGGGATCTCTCCGATCTCGATTCCATCCTCATCGATCCCTCGATGAATCCCATCACAGCCGGCAATCGCAGCGGTACGGAGGCCATCACCCCGGACATCTTCACCTCAGGCATCGCCCGCTCCGACCAACTCGGCCTCGGCGGTGCCAGCCGCTCCCCCGGCGTGCTCAGCGTCAGCGGCGTCATGAACAACACCACCGCACAGATGGTCCTCCGCGGCCTCAACCAACAGGGCGGTGTTGACGTGCTCAACCAGCCCTCCGTCGTCACCCGCAGCGGACAAAGCGCATCCGTCCGTGTATTCCGCGAGTTCATCTACCCCACCGAATACGAGCCCCCTGAAATCCCGCAGACCGTCGGGACCGGCTCCGGCACCAGCCAACAATCGCCCGTAACCCCGTCCACTCCCACCGCCTTCGAAATGCGCGAGACTGGAACTCTCCTTGAAGTGCTGCCCGTCGCCGATGCCTCGCGCAACTACATCGATCTCACGATCGCTCCGAATATCACCGACTTCGAGGGATTCATCAACTACGGCTCACCCATCAACTCCAGCAACATCAACCCGTTCACCGGCAACATTCAGCAGGTTGAACTCACCCGGAACGAAATCCTCCAGCCCATCTTCAGCGTCAACCGCCTCAATACCCAGGTTACCGTCGCCGATGGAGCAACCCTGGTCCTTGGCGGCCTGCTTTCCTCCGGGGTTCAGAACGTCGAAGACCAGACTCCAATCCTCGGTGACCTTCCCTTGGTCGGCCGGTTTTTCCAGACCAAGGCACGCCAGCCGGTCCGTACAGCCGTGCTCTTCTTCGTCAATGTCGAGATCATCGATCCCACCGGCCGCCCGTTCCGTGACCGCTGACCGCCGAACCAACCTGTCCCAGCGCAACAACCAGTCCTTACATGCAACCCGGTTCCCGCGAGCCCGAAAATTACTCCATCGACGATATGATGGAGCGCCTGAAAAGAAAACCCGAGTCCGGCGACGATGACAACGGCCAACTCGTCACACGCCCTGACGGCAGCCAGGCCATTCGAGTCCGAAAACGCAAACGCCGGTCCAGGCAGCCCATCAAGGAACGCGAAAAACGCGAACGCAAACGCAGGTTCGCCCAAATACTCGCCCTGATGGTCTTCATTCTGGTGCTAACCGGCATTTTCGCCGGGGGCATCATCTACAGCAACAGCAGCCCGTTCCGCGCCGCATTGGTCGAAAAAATCACCGCCACCACCGGGGCCGAGACCGAACTGCGCCAGTTCCGCATGAACCCCACCAGTGCCAACGCAGACCGCCTCAACCTCGAATGGCCGGCCGGCAACCCCATCGAATCCCTTCAGGTCCGCGGCATCCGCGCCGAATCATCCATCACAAGCATCTTCGGCAGATCCTTCCAAGGCAGCGAAATTCAAGCCAGAGAGGGCACCCTCGTCCTGCGGGTGCCCGACGGCTCGCAGCCTCGTGCAGTCCCGACCGAAGGGAATGATCCCGGAGTCATCGACTTCCAGCGCGTCAGCGTCGATATCCTCCACATCATGCCAGGAGAAGGCATGCCTCGGATACTGCGCCTGCGCGACACCGAAGCGTCATTCTATCCGAACCGGGGTGGCGGCACTCCCCAGATGAGGCTCAACGGCGGCGACATCCGCGCACCAGGGCTGCCGGAACTCCAACTCGACAGGGCGCTCGCCGAGTTCAATGGCGGTGACATTCACCTCGCAGCCGCGCGCATGTTCCATGGCGATGACACTCACGGCGAATTTGTCATCGCGGGTGAGATCCGGACATCCGACGCATCATCCACCGCCATACTCGAAACCGCCATGGAGTCATTCCTGATCGAAGGCATCCTCGGCGAGCGCATGGCCCGCCTCTTTTCCGGCCGAATCGACAGCGCCGAAGACGAAGAACCGAACACGCTCACCTTCCCCGTCGCCGATCCCGAACAAGGCGAATTGAGGACGGCCTTCACTTCATCCATCAACCAACCCTTCCTGATCCACGGCTTCAACTTTCTGAGCGAACTCTCCGTCCTCCTCGACGATGCCTGGTTCGAACAACCTTACTTCGAGGACGGCGTCACCGGAACCATCCACCGCAAGGGGGGTGACGTACACATCCGGGGACTCCACGCCGAAAACCGCAACCGCATGGCCATCCGCGGCGACCTCACGCTGTCATCCAGCCGCAGACTCGCCGGAAACCTCGAAATCGGAATTCCGAACACCATCGTCTCCTCCGCTCCGAATCCCACCCTCGACCAAGCTATCCCGGAGGCCAGCGGAGGCTACCGGTGGATCTCCATCGAGATCGGTGGCAATTTCGATTCACCCACCGATAACCTCAGATCCGTTATCGAAAATTCCGCCTCGACTGGAGTCACTCCCCCAGGCACCCCGGAGAGCAGTGAGGGAGCCACCTTCGAGGATCTTACAGCCCCTCGATGAAACCGGGTCCTCACCCATCGTAACCCCGCGAACGACCCTCATCGCCTTCGATAAAGCCGGGGTGGCAGCGCGGTGGGCGTATTCGCCCCCATCCGCACCGTCGGTGCAAACCTATTCGCCACCCTCCAGCAATTCCGCGAGGCCGTGAAAAAAGCCTTCGGTGCCAAGGGCTTTTCAATCCCTCCCCCCGGCGCGACTTTCGCCTCGTCCCCGCCAACGAACCAACCGACGGCTGGCCCGCTCCATCAGACCCCGCTACACCTCACCGATCTAATAAAACCGCGGCCCGCGGCAAACGGTCCACTGGCCCCATCCACACAATCACCCTCCCAGCGGCTTGCATGCACCGCTCGTTACGCCATGCTCAACCCATGCGTTATACGGCAACCATTCTCCTTATGCTCGTGGCAGCTTCCCTACCGGCCGCCGCGCTGGCACCCACGCAAGTCGCGATCCTTTACAACAGCGACCTACCCGAATCCCGCGAACTCGCCGAAACTTACGCGTCCGCGCGAAACATCGCCCACGAGAACCTCGTCGGCATCGCCATGCCCGACCGGCGCGACA
>SLAV01000122.1 GCA_007126655.1 Haloferula sp.
ATGGTGTCGCCGCTGTGGTAGCAGGTGAGACCGCCGGTCCCCGCGACAAAGCCGAGGAATTTGCAGCAACCGTTTTCAGCGCGCTCGACGGTGTTGTGGGCGGCGGGGATGCCGGTGACTTCGATGGGTCCGCTGGCGAGGGTTTCGCCGGCGTCGATGGTGATGAGGCGGTCATCGACGTCGCCCAGGCGTTCGAGGACGAAGTCGTGGTTGGCCCGGGGGATGATGAGTTTGGCCTTTGGGTTGGATTGGAAGAGCGGCAGCAGCGTCTCGGCGTCGAGGTGGTCGGTGTGGTTGTGCGAGCTGGTGACGAGGTCGATGCCGGTGAGCAGCGCGGGATCGATCACGCGCTCGGTCAGGCGGGTGTGCGGCTTGTCGGTGGCGGCGTATTTCCTGGTGAGGGAGTCGGAGAGGTATGGATCGAACAGGATGGTGGCGTCCGGTGTGTGAACGAGGAATCCGCTCTGGCCGAGCCACCATAGGCGGGCGCGACCGGCGGTGCGGGTGCGGGCGATGTCGTCTAGCAGGGCTTGGTCTTTTTGGTGGGAGGGCTTCATGTGTTAAGCGGTTTGAAAAATCATGAGGTGTCCGCCTCATGGTTTGCTTGCGTGGATTGTTCGACAAGCATCTTGATGTTGAGGAAATTGATTCCGGCGTGGAGGAAAATCGGGAACACAAGAGAACCCGACCAGTGGTAAAGCCAGCCGAGGAGGAGGCCCATGGCGGTGGCGAAGAACGGCCAAAACACCCATTCGCGGGTGGGCGGGACGTGGACGATGCCGAAGATGAGGGAGGAGATCCAGAGACCGGTTTCGTGCATCAGCCAGCCGCGGAACAGGAGTTCCTCACCTATACCACTGGCGATGGCGATGGCGAGAATTTGGACCGGGCCGAGCTTCCCAAGCATCTGAACGATCTCGCGCCCACACTTCCGGAGTTGAGGCGATTTTGCGCAAGCGAGGCGGCTGAGGAGGTGGATGCCGAGAATCAGGGCGATGGTTGTGCCGAGCGCGAGGGGCCACGATTCGTCAGGCGCGGCCAGCGGCGGCCACCCGAACGATTGATGACGCCACAGGATGAGCGCGAGACCGACAACACTCATCAACAAGTAGAAAATCAGTGCGATCCATACGAGATCCTGTTCCTTGTGAGGATTGCTGAGGTTCATTCGGGGAAATTTGATTCCGTTTTGGATGGCGCTTATGCCATTATCGGTCGCAAGGTTTTCCATGGAGTATGGAGAAACAAGCTTGCATGGCAAAGATGACTCAGGATGCCTGCTTTTGCCATGTTGAACCTTAACTTCATGGGGTTCTGGCAGGAACGGCACAAGGCGTTCGGGCTGTCTCTCACTCCGGCCGCAGCAGGTACCCCGCGACCCAGCCTTCGGCACCGGATTCGTTGCGGCACCAGTGCCAGCCGTGAATCTGACGCAATGAGGCAAGGCGGTCGCCGCGGCGGATGGTGAGGACGGAGGGATCGAAGGCGTCGAGCGCCTCGGCTATGCCGTCATCGAGCGGGCGGAGGATTTCGGCGGGGATGTATCCGGCACGACCGTCCGCACCGACGGCCCAGATCCAGCCTGGCCACGCCCGGTCGGGCGCGCCGGTCCGCACCCTGTCGCCGGCGGCGAGATGGAGGGGCCGGCTGTCGCGCTCCTCGTAATCGGCGTTGGCGATGTATCTGGCGGCGGGTTCTGTCATTTCACCGTTGTGCCGGCGGGTTGCGGACAACGCCGAAGGCGGTGTGCGTCCGCAGGCTCTCGATCTCGCTGTCGGTATCAATGCGGATGGCGGCGAGGCCTGGCGTGTCGGTGCGCCGTGGGACGACGACCAGTTCGTAGCTGCGTCCTTGCTCAAGTGTTTTCAGTTCGACCTCGAAGTTATCGGACGAGGATTGGACGCGCTTGACGCGGATTTCCACCGAAGGGTCGATCTCGATGGAAATCGTTTTCGGTTGGGCCTCCTTGTGGAGGTCCCAGCTGAGGTTGTTGGGCTCCACCATCATGAGTTCCGGGATATGGGCGCGCACGGTGAGGCGGGCGGAGGGGGCTGCCGGCGGATCTCCCTCCAACCAGATGGCGACGACCCGGTCGGTGGTGCCGCTGTATCCGGCGAGGCGGAAGACGGCGCGGATCGTCCCGACTTCGCCGGGGGCGTATTGGAGCCTGCCGCCTGACACGCCGACATCCATGCAGGTGCATGCGGCATCGTATTTCGCGATGCGAACCGGCGCGTCGCCATCGTTGCGGAACGCAAAATCCGCGGTGACGTGGGTGTCCTCCACCGCAGGGTGGAACTCGAGAAGCGTTTCCTCGAACGTCAGCCCGGCTACGGAGGCGGCTGCGGCGACCGACCATGCGGCGAAACTGGTGAGCAGGCGTTTCATGAATCAATCAATCGCGCGGATCCCTCGTCCATGCAAGCGGGATCGGCGGGCGGGAAGGGAGTGCGGGCGGTTGCCCACTCAGGCGAGCGAGGGCACGGGGACGGCGGTGTCGGTGTCAGCGTCGTAATCGACGCCGTCGAGACCGAAGCCGAACAGGCGCAGGAAGCTTTCCTGGTAACCGGCGAAGTCGCCGAGTTTCGCGAGGTTTTCCGTGTTCACCTCGTCCCATTGTTCGGCGACGGTTTTTTGGACGTCGGCGGCCATTTCCAGGTCATCGAGGCGGATGCGGCCGGCCTCATCGGGCTGCGGCTCGGCATTTCCGTAGAGGCGGTCGCGGAACAGGCGGTCCATCTGCTCGATGGTGTCTTCGTGGCCACCGGAATCCTTCATGATCTGATAGAGCAGCGAGATGTACAGGGGCACCACGGGGATGGCCGAACTGGCCTGGGTGACGAGGGCCTTGTTCACGGAGATCCACGCCTTGCCGCCGAGCGGGGCGAGCCGTTCGTCGAGTGCGCGTTGCGTGCGTTCGAGATCCTCCTTGGCCTTGCCGATGGTGCCGTTCTTGTAAATCGGCCAGGTGAGTTCGGGGCCGATGTAGGAGTAGGCGGCGGTGACCACGCCGTCGGCCAGCACGCCGGCGTCTTGGAGCGCGTGCATCCACATCTCCCAGTCCTCGCCGCCCATCACGGCGACGGTCTGCGCGACGTCGTCGCCCTCGGCGGGCGGCAGGGTCACCTCGTTGACGACACCAGTCGTGGTGTCGAGATTCTTATTGGTGTAGCTTGAGCCGATGGGCTTGAGCACGGACTTGAAGGTCTCGCCGGTATCCGGATGGGTGCGGCGGGGCGAGGCGAGGCTGTAGATCACGCAATCGACCTGGCCGAGGCCGGCCTTGATGGTGTCGATGACGCGGGCCTTCATGTCGTGGGAGAACGCGTCGCCATTGAACGAGCGGGCGTAGAGCCCGGCGGCGCCGGCCTCGCGCTCGAAGGCGGCGGAATTATACCAGCCGGCGGTGCCGCAGCGTGTTTCCGCTCCGGGTTTCTCGAAGAACACGCCGATGGTGGCCGCGCCACCGCCGAACGCGGCGGCGATTCGGGAGGACAGGCCGTAGCCGGTGGACGAGCCGATCACGAGGACCTTCTTCGGGGCGTTGGTGATGGGGCCGCGGCTTTTCACGACATCGATCTGCCGCGCGACGTGGCGCGCGCAGCCTTCGGGGTGTGCGGTGGTGCAGATGAATCCGCGGATTTTCGGGGCGACGATCATGGCCGCCATGCTACCGGGAGCCGGTGGGGCGGCAACGGTTTTTTGTAAGATCGCCGCGCGGGCGGGCGGGAATCGCGATTGATCCGCCGTGCGCGGGAAGTAGGATCGCTCGCATGAAAAATCGCTTTCGTCCCGCCGCAGCCATCGCCCTTGCCTCCGCTTTCATGCCCGCCACGCCCGCGGTTGCGGACGAGGGGGTGATGGATGTCTTCCGCCCGGTCGGGCACTGGCGGACCGTCGGCGAGGTGGCCGCAGTGGCTGAAGAACGGGCGCTCCGGGTTGCCGGCGAGGGCGGCATCATCGTGAACGGCGAGGAGTTCGACCGCTCGATCCCGTATCTGAAAACCCGGGAGGAATTCGGCGACGTGCATGTGGAATTCGATTTCCTCGTGCCCGCGGGATCGAATTCGGGCGTTTACATGATGGGGCGCTACGAGGTGCAGATTTTCGACAGCTACGGGCGCGAGCGCTTCGGCTGGGGCGATCTCGGCGGCCTCTACGCGCGATGGGACGAGGAAAACCAGCGCAACTACGAGGGGACGTATCCGCTGGTGAACGCCTCGCGCCCTCCGGGCGTGTGGCAGACCATGGAGATGATCTTCCGCGCGCCGCGGTTTGACGGGGATGGCAACAAGCTGACGAACGCCACGTTTGAAAAAGTGTGGATCAACGGGCAGCTCGTCCTGCGCAACGCCTCGACCACCGGGCCGACGCGCGCGGCCCCGATGGAGGGCGAGGCACCAAAGGGGCCGGTGGCGATCCAGGGCGACCACGGTCCGGTGGCGATCCGGAATTTCCGGGCGAAACCGCTGCCGTGCGGCGAGGCCGCGCGGATCGCGGAGCTGGACGCGTTCTGGGACATGCTCTCGGAGTCGGTGGGCAGCGGGGATTTCGAGACGTTCCGCAAAACCTGCCACCCGGACGCGGTGCTCATCAGCGGGCGGCGGGGATTCAGCGAGCCGCTCGCCAACGCGCTCGTCCGCTGGCGGCGCGATTTCGAGAACACTCGCGAGGGCCGCGTGCCCGCCGATGCCTCGTTCCGCTGGGCCGACCGCCACGGCGACCCGACCACCGCCTTCGAATCCGGCATCCTGCGCTTCATGCACCAGCCCGAGGGCGGGGAGCCAATCGTCGAGCTGATCCACTTCGAGGCGGTGCTGGTGAAGGAGGACGACGACTGGCTGATCCTCACCGAATACCAGAAGGGCCTGGCAACGCAGGAGGAGTGGGACGCGCTGGAAGTGCCGTAGGCGCGGTCGTGAGACCGCGAAGGCCCGGTCCCGCGAGCGACATCCACCCCGCCCCCATTCTCACGAATGGGCCTACGACGGCGTGGGCTTCAGCGGATTTCGATGGTCGCGCCGGGGCGGATGAGCTTGGGCAGGCGGATGGCGTCCCAGTTCGAGAGGCGGATGCAGCCGGCGCTGCGGGCGCGGCCGATGGTTTCGGGTTCGTCGGTGCCGTGCAGGCCGATGCCGGAGCGGCTGGTGCCGCACCAGATCACGCCGACCGGGCTGTTCGGTCCGGGCGGGATGTTGAGCGCGTTCTCGCTGCGGACGCCGGTGTCGAGAAACTGCTGGTCGAACCTCCACCAAGGCATCTCGACCATGTTGCGCAGCTCGAAGCTGCCGTATTCGATGAAGCGCTCCTGGCCGGGGGTGATCGGGAAACTCGCGACCAGCGCCTCGTTCGGCGGACGCGAGCCGTCCTCCGCGACGATCACCGGGCGCGGCGAGGCCTCGAAGATCCGCAACTGGTTCATCCGGGTATCGACGACGGCGTGGCGGTCGCTCAACACGTCGGCGCGCTCGTGCTGCGCTCCGGTGACCTCCTTCTCGATGCGGAACGGCGTGACGTTCGGCACGATCAGCGTGTCGCGAGGGCCGAGCGCGCGCACGGCGGACGCGCCGTTCAACTCGTTGAGGAAATTCAGCGAGGCGTGATACCGCTCGGCCATGAACTCGCCGACGCTGCGGTAGCTCATGCGGCGGCGCTCGGCCTGCCCGGAGCGGCTGGTGGGCAGTGTGGTGTCCAGCCAATCCTCGACGGCCTCGGGCACCACGGCGGTGGCGTAGGCGTTCGGCACGGCCTCGCGGGCGGCGGTGTTCAGCGCGAGCCATGAATCGAGAGGGTGGCCGTGGCGCTCGTTCCACGAATGGGCGGCCAGCTCGGTGAAGCGGCCGGGTTTGCCGTCGATCACTCCGGGACCGAACATGGATTGGCTGAGGAAAATCTGCACGCGCACGGCGTCCTCGCCGGTCGGGCGCTCATCGGTTGGCGGGGCGGGAGCGGCGGGGGCATCGTGGTCGCCGACCGCTCCGGCGCGGAGCACAGGCGTGGATTCCGCCAGCGAGGCGGCCGTCATGGCGAGGGTGGTGAGAGTGAGCAGGAGTTTCATGGGCGGGGTCGGGTCATGGTGTGCGGGCGGGTGTCGGGCTTTCCTCCGGCTCGCGGGCGAATTCGGAGAGGCGTCCGTGGATTGCGGCGGGCACGACGGCGGTGACGAGGACGTCGGATTGGTCGTAATCCAGCGTCAGCACCTTGGCCTCCGTGTGCAACAAATTCAGGAACTCGCCGCGCGCCTGCGGGATGCGGTAGGCGCGGCGGCGCACGCGGCCGGATAGCTTCGCGGAGCAGGCGCGCAGGATTTCCTCCAGCCCGTCGCCGTGAAACGCGGAGGCATGGATGGCGTCGGGGAAATCGCGGGTGAGCCGGGCGAGCCGGTCGGCGTCGTCCACCCGGTCGATCTTGTTGAGCACGGTGATGACCGGTTTCTCCCCCGCTCCAAGTTCGCCGAGCACTTCGAGCGTGGTCTCGTGAAGGCGGTCGATCTCGGGCGACGAGGCGTCGAGCACGTGGATCAGGAAATCGGCGAGCACGGCCTCCTCGAGCGTGGCCTTGAACGCCTCGACGAGCCGGTGCGGCAGGTTGCGGACGAAGCCGACGGTGTCGGTGAGCAGCAGAGGTTGCCCGTCGGGCAGCTCGATGCGCCGCGTGGTGGTGTCGAGCGTTGCGAAGAGCATGTTTTTGGCCATCACGCCGGCCCCGCTCAGCGTGTTGAGCAGGGTGGACTTGCCGGCGTTGGTGTAGCCGACGATCGAGGCGTGCGGCGTTTCGGTTTTCTCGCGCTCCTTGCGGCGCGTCTTGCGTTGTTTGCGGACGGTTTCGAGTTCGCGCTTGCAGCGGTCGATGCGGACGTTGGCGAGGCGGCGGTCCACCTCGATTTGTTTCTCGCCCATGCCGCGCGCGGCCCCGCCGCCCTGGCCGCCGCCCGAGCCGCCCTCGCGGTCGAGGTGGCCCCACATCCGCGCGAGGCGGGGCAGGGCGTATTGCATGCGGGCCAGCTCGACCTGGAGGCGCGCCTCGCGGGTGCGAGCGCGCTTCGCGAAAATGTCGAGGATCACCTCCTCGCGGTCGATCACGCAGAGGTCGGCGAGTTTCTCCCATTCGCGCTGCTGTGAGGGGGCCAGGCCGTTGTCGATCACGATGCAGTCGCACTCGTGGGCGCGCGCCAGCTCGACGATCTCGGCGGCCTTGCCGGTGCCGCAGAGGAATTTCTTGTGCATCTCGCGGCTGCGGGCCAGCACGGTGTCCGCGACCCCGATGCCCAGCGTGCCGACCAGCTCGGCGAGTTCCTGGAGCAGCGCCTCCGCCTCGTCCTCCTCGCGCGCGTCGAACAGGAAGCGCACCAGCAAGGCGCGTTCCACCATATCCGGTTTTTCCCGAACCTCGAACATCCGCGCCATTGATAACACCACCCGCCACGCCGCGCCATGCCGAATTCGGCCCTCAACCGCTCCCGCATGGCGGGGTTTCGCAAGAGCGGTCGACCAATGGGGGCAAGTCACTCTCCACGAACTACGCCCGTGTGGACGTTGAATCGTAGCGGGGTGCCCAGCTCCCGTCGCACCCTTCGAATGGGTGGTGGACAGGGAGTAAGCTGTACGCCATCACCCTGTGCCAATCCGATTCTTATGGTCGTGATGGGTGCCGCAATCGCAACAGAAGTCGGGCACACCTCATAAATTGCCCGCGAATGCCTCCAGATCCGTGCACTGAATGGCGGTCCGGTGCAGCCGATGCAGCTTGGTCTCATCCTCAATGGCACACACTTCCTCACGCAGACCCGCGGGCACGTGGCTGAAGCGGATTTCGAGAGCCTCGACCACGGAATCGCGCAAGGTTTGCAGGCGGCCTTCCTGGCGGCCTTCCTGGCGGAGTTTTTGGGCGTAGGTCATGGCTTTTTGCTTGAAGATCTTGTCGTTGGGTTGGTGTAGCGGATCTTCTTCGGCCATTGGTGGGAGAGTGAATCACCCAGGGGTCACGGGGGGCAAGACAAAGCGGGCGTCGGATGCCAGGCGGCCTGCGGGACGAAGCTGGACAGGCGCGGGGCGGGGTTCCATCGTCCGCGCATGGACACAGGGAATTTGTTTGCGGAACGCGGATCGAAGGCGGACGTGGAGGAGGGCGCGGGGTTTGCCCCGAAATTCGATGCCAACGGGCTGATCCCGGCGCTCGCGATGGACGCGAAAACGCGCGAGCCGCTGATGCTCGCCTACATGAACGCGGAATCGCTGCGCCGCACGCTGGAGATCGGCGAGGCGGTCTATTGGTCGCGCTCAAGGCGGGAAATGTGGCACAAGGGGGCGACCTCCGGGCACGTCCAGAAGATCGTGGAAATCCGCACCGATTGCGACCAGGACGCG
>SLAV01000117.1 GCA_007126655.1 Haloferula sp.
CTCGCCGCCCAAGTCCGCCGCTTCCTCCAACAACTCCACATGACACCCGCCGCAGAATCCCCGCACGACACCACCGCCACAGCAGTGGCCGAGCCGCCCGCCGGATCAACCGGTGACGGCCCGCCCGCCACCCCGCTGCCCGCGTCCATCGACATCAACGCGTTCCGGCGCAAGCCGCTCTCCGAACTCCAGGACATCTCCGCCGCCGTACCCGCGCGCATCCAGCCCGGCATCCCGAAAAGCCAGCTCATCTACGAGCTGCTCTGCTTCTACGCCGCGGAGGGCGTCGGCCTCGTCTGCGAGGGCGTCGTCGAACCCGCCAAGGAATCCTTCGCCATTCTGCGCGATCCCGAGAGAAGCTTCCGCCCCGGCCCCGACGACATCCACATCAGCGCCTTCATGCTCCGCGACCACGGCGTCCGCCCCGGCCAGGGCATCAAGGTCCGCGTCCGCAGCCCGCGCGAAAAAGGCAAATACCTCACCACCGCCGAAATCATTGAGATCGAGGGCACCCCGCTCGCCGAATTCACCGCAGGCACCGTCTTCGACAAGCTCACCGCCATGTTTCCCGACCAACGCCTCCACCTGGACGGCATCGGTCCCGAATTCACCTCCGTGCGCGTGCTCGACCTCATCGCCCCGCTCGGCAAGGGCCAGCGCGGGCTCATCGTCGCCCCGCCGCGCGGCGGCAAAACGATCCTCCTCAAGCAGATCGCCAAGGCCATCCGCGCCAACCACCCCGAGGCCGAACTCATCGTCCTGCTCCTCGACGAACGCCCCGAGGAGGTCACCGACTTTGAGGAAACCGTCGGCTGCCGCGTCTTCTCGTCCACCTTCGACGAACCCGCGAAACGCCATGCCCAAGTCGCCGACATGGTCATCGAGCGCGCCAAGCGCCTTGTCGAGCGCGGGAGGGACGTCGTCCTCCTCCTCGACAGCCTCACCCGCCTCGCCCGCGGCCACAACTCCGCCATGCAGGGCGGCCCGATCGGCTCCGGCGGCGTCAGCCCCGCCGCGCTCGCCAAATCCCGCAAGTTCTTCGGCACCGCCCGCAACTGTGAGGAAGGCGGCTCGCTCACCATCCTCGCCACCGCCCTGATCGAGACCGAAAGCCGCCTCGACGACGTCGTCTTCGAGGAATTCAAGGGCACCGGCAACATGGAGGTCAAACTCGACCGCGAACTCGCCGAGCGCCGCATCTACCCCGCCATCCACATCCCCCAGTCCGGCACCCGCAACGACGAGCGACTCTACCACCCCGACGAATTCGCCAAGGTCATCGAAATCCGCCGCCACCTCGCCCAGCTCCCCATCGGCGACGCCCTCGAGACCATCCTCCGCAACCTCCGCGAAACCTCCGCCAACGCCGAACTCCTCCTCCGGGGCATGCGCTGAAGGAATCTCAAATTTCAAATCCCAAATTCCACGACATGCCCGCCACCCTCATCGACGGCAAAGCCACCGCCGCCAAAGTCCTCGGGGAATGTCGCGCCGATGCGGCCGACCTCGCCGCCGCCGGCACCATCCCCGGACTCGCCGTCGTCATTGTGGGTGACGCCCCCGCCTCCCATGTTTACGTCACCAACAAGGTCCGCACCTGCGGCGAACTCGGCTTCCACTCGGAGAAAATCGCCCTCCCCGCCGAAACCACCCAGCGGGAACTGCTCGACACCGTCGCCCGCCTGAATGCCGACCCCGCCATCCACGGCATCCTCGTCCAGTCCCCGCCGCCGCCGCACATCGACGAAGCCGCCGTCATCCGCGCCATCGATCCCGCCAAGGACGTCGATGGCTTCCACCCCGAAAACGTCGCCCGGCTCGCCCTCGAAGACCCCGCCGGCTTCGTCCCCTGCACCCCCGCCGGCTGCATGCGCCTCCTCGCCGAGGCCGCCATCCCCACCGCCGGTGCCGAGGCCGTGATCGTCGGCCGCAGCATGATCGTCGGCAAACCCATGGCCCTGCTGCTCTCCGCAAGGGGCGCCGACGCCACCGTCACCCTCGCCCACTCCCGCACCCGCGACCTCCCCGCCGTCTGCCGCCGCGCCGACATCCTCATCGCCGCCGTCGGCCGCCCGGGAATGATCCGGGGCGAGTGGATCAAGCCCGGTGCCGCCATCATCGACGTCGGCATCAACCGCGTGCCAGATCCCTCGAAAAAATCCGGCCACCGCCTCACCGGCGACGTCGTCTTCGACGAATGCAACGAGCACGCCGCCGCCATCACCCCCGTCCCCGGTGGCGTCGGCCCCATGACCATCGCCATGCTCATGAAGAACACGCTCCAAGCCGCTCGTTCAAACAAGCCATGATCACGGCTGCGGACGGACGCCATGTTTCTCATTGCCCCGTCAGGGGAATCGCATCAATTCAGGCTTTTCCCTCACAATGGTTGCGATCTCCGAGGTCACGCCCCCTGCATATAAAGCAGGGCATCTCACCACGAACCAATGACTGTGACCTCCATCATGGAGACTGGCAGAACTCGCGACCCCTTGATTTGCAGGAGGTGGCCCGAGCCGGAATCGAACCAGCGACACGCGGATTTTCAATCCGCTGCTCTACCAACTGAGCTATCGGGCCCTGCCTGGCAGCCAATACAAGCCGCATGGCGGGGCGGGACTTTGGGTGGACGGGTGCGATTTGACAATACGAAAATTTGATTCGTCCGAGGTTTTTTCCAGCACCTGAAGCCACGCCGGGCTATGGCGCGCAATCCGGCGTTACCGCTTGCCGCACCCGGTGAGAATCCATTTGCCCAAAAAGGCGATGCGGGGCAAACCACCGGCGTGAAAGACGAATTTGACACGATCATCCCGCGCCGCGGCACCGGCTGCATCAAATACGACCGCAAGCCTGATCTCGACCCGTTCTGGGTTGCCGATATGGATTTCCAGTCCCCCCCGGAAATCCTCAAAGCCATCCGCAAACGCATCGACCACGGGATTTTTGGATACGCCTGTCCCCAGCCGGGCCTGGAACCCGCCGTGCTCGATTACCTAGTCCACCGCCGCAACGTTGCCGATGCGGACCCTGCGTGGATCACCCACCTCGGCGGCCTCGTCCCCGCGCTTTCTCTCGCAGTGCGGGCGTTCTGCAAACCCGGTGAGGCGATGATGACCTGCACGCCCGTCTATCCGCCGTTTCTCGGCGTCCACCGCGACGCGCCGGGCGTCGATCTCATCACAGTCGATCACACCTGGCGGGACGACCGCTGGGAATTCGACTGGGAGGCGATGGAGGCCGCCGTGACGCCCGCCACGCGCGTGTTCCTGCTTTGCAACCCGCAGAACCCGCTAGGCCGCGTGTTCACCCGCGCCGAAATCGAGCGCCTCGCACGTTTTTGTGAGGCCCGCAACATTGTGCTCGTCTCGGATGAAATCCACTGCGACCTGATTATCGACGAGGCGGCCACTCCACACGTCTCCGCCCTCAACCTTGATGGCCCGCTCCGCGCGCGAACCATCACCCTGCTCTCCCCAAACAAGACTTGGAACATCGCCGGGCTCGGATACGCCGTCGCCGTTACGCCCGACGCCGCGCTGCGCCGCCGCTTCGAGGCCGCTCGCGGCCACACCCTCCTGGAAGTCAACGCCCTCGCATACCACGCAGCCGAGGCCGCATACCGCCATGGAGAGCCATGGCGCCGACGCCTCATCGAGCGCCTGCGTGCGAACCGCGATGAACTCGCCGCCTTCATCGGCAAATCCGGCCCTCCGCTCCGCGTCCACCCCGGCGAGGCCACCTACCTCGCATGGATCGACGCCCGCGGCCTCGACGTGAAAAACCCCACCGCCCACTTCGAGGAAAAGGCGGGACTCTTCCTCTCCGATGGTGCGTTCTTCGGCTGGCCAGGGTGGTTCCGCTTCAATTTCGCCTGCCCGCCGGAAACCATGCGCCGCGGACTGGATAAAATCCGCAACGCCCTGCCATGAATTCCCACCGGCCCATGCCCGCCCTCCACCCGGTCCTCCTCGCCGCGCGGCCAAAGACGCTCCCCGCGGCCGTCGTGCCGGTATGGGCGGGCTGCGTGCTGGCTTGGAAACTCACGGGCGAGCTCCACGTGGCGCTCGCTCTCTGCACGCTCGCCGCCGCGCTGTGCATCCAGATCGCCACCAATTTCTTCAACGATGCCATCGACCACCGCAAGGGCGCGGACACCGCCGACCGCCTCGGCCCGGTACGCGTCACCGCCGGCGGTCTCATGGAGCCGGCCCGCGTCATGCGTTGGGCCCTCGGGTTCTGTGTTGCCGCCGCAGTCTTCGGCGCCGTGCTCGCCTCCGCACGCGGCTGGCCGGTCATTGCCATCGGCATCCCCTCGCTACTGCTCGCTTACGGCTACACCGGCGGTCCGTTCCCCCTCGCATACCGCGGGCTCGGCGAACTTTTCGTCCTGATCTTTTTCGGATGGATCGCCGTGGCCGGCACTGTCTTCATCCAGACCGGGGCGTGGCCACACGAAGCATGGCTGCTCGGCACCCAGGCCGGCCTGCTCGCCGCCGTCCTTATCTCGATCAACAACCTGCGCGACCGCGCGGAGGACGCCGGCACCGGCAAGCGCACACTCGCCGTGCGTCTCGGCCCCCGCTACGCCGTCGCCATCGTCTGGCTTGAGATCAAGTGTGCCGCCTTTCTCGGCCTCGGCTGGATCGTCCTTGAACTCCCGTATTTTGCCATCGCCAGCCTCCCGGTGTTCCTCCTCGGCCTGCGCATCCTCTGGGGCCTGCTCGCCGGCACGCCCGGCCCAGCCACCAACCGCCTGCTCGCCCTGGCAGGTGCACAGCTCGTCTGTTTCGCCGCGTTGTTCCACATCATTGCCGTGATGCGCTGAAATCATCCATTATTTCCTTTACATCGCCACTCCGGCACCTAATTTCCCTGCCCCTGGATGGTTCCGCAGCCAGCCATGGTGAAATGCGGATCCGGTTCGGCCCGAACGGCTGGAACACGGTTCCGGCAATCAATCCATTTACCGCCACACGCCATGAAAGTCCTTTCCTCGCTCAACTCCGCCAAGCGCCGCCACGCCGACTGCCAGGTCGTGAAGCGCAAGGGAACGCTTTACGTCATTTGCAAGTCGAATCCAAAGTTCAAGGCTCGCCAAGGCGCGACGCCCGGAACCCGCCTGTCGAAGAAAGGCGTGAAATAAACCGGGCCTGACCGCTTTTCTTATCCGCGGATCAACCCGCAGTCCGCACCAACAGCGCGATTCACCCGCGCAAACGTTCGGTTGATCATTCAATCCGTCCGTTTCGCCACCCAGTGCCTCACCAGCCCGTAGCGCGGGCTCAGCACGAAGACGGCCAGGAACACGGCGCCGAGCACCAACACGATCGTCGGCCCTTGCTCCAAGTTCAGCCACCAGCCGATCAACACGGCCGAGGCGGCGCAGAATCCTCCCAGCAGCGAGCCGCCCCAGAACAGCGAGTTGGTCGAATCGGTCAGCAAATACACCGTTGCCGCCGGGGTCACCAGCAGGCCGAGCGCCAGCATGCACCCCACCGCCTGCAGCGAGGAGATCAACACGATGATCAGGATCGCCAGCAGCAGGTAATTCAGAAAACGCACGGGCACTCCAAGCGTGGCAGCCACCTCGGCATCAAAAAGTGTCATCAGCAGCGGCCGGTGCAGCGCCGTCAGGATTCCCAAGGCACCCAACGAAATCCAGAAGTTCGTCCATAAATCGGTGTCCCGCAGGCCCATGATGTTGCCGAATAGCCAGGCCTCCATCTCCTGCGTCACCCGGAGCCGCCGCAGCAGGATGATGCCTCCGCTGAACGCCGCCGTGTAGAGGATGGCGAGCGCCGAATCCTGGTCGATCCGCGTCCCGCGCGAAACCGCCAGCGAACCCAGCCCGATCAAAAGCGCCGCGAAAAGCGCGCCAAGGAAGGCGCTCCAGTCGTGCAAGCCCACCACCAGGATCGCCACCGCGATGCCGGGCAGGAGCGCGTGCGACAGCGAACCGACCTTGAGCGCCGATTTCTTGAGGACCACGAACGCACTGGCGTAGCCGTTCGTCAGCCCGATGATCAGTGCCGCGATCAACGCCCGTTGGTTGAACTCGTGGCGCAACGGCTCCATGAACCACTCCATCATGCCGTCACCTTCCTCCCCTGCCCCGCGTGACTGGCGAACGTCGCGTCCAGATTCTCCGGGGTGAATGTCGTTTCCACCGGCCCGAACGCAACCGTCCGTCGCCGCAGTAAAAGCACTTCGTCGTAAATGCCGCGGACCGTCTCCAGATCGTGGTGCGAGGCCACCACCAGCCTGTCCTGGCCTGCCAGCTCCCGCAACATCCCGGCCAACGCCGCCTTCGATGTGCGGTCCAAGCCGGTGAACGGCTCATCCAGCAATAGCGCATGCGCCTCCTGGGCCAGCGCCCTTGCCAGGAAAACCCGCTGCTGTTGCCCGCCGCTCAAGTGGCTGATCTGACGCTCCGCCAGATCAGCCAGGTCCATCGCCTCCAGCGCTCGATCCACCGCCTCGCGATCTTCCCTGGAAAACGGCCGCCACCACCCGGCATTCGGATAGCGGCCCATCCGCACGACGCCACGCACCGTGATCGGGAATTTCCAGTCCACTTCCTCGCGCTGCGGGAGATACGCGATTTCCCTACTCCATTTGCCCACGCCCGTCCCGCGCCACAGGATCCGCCCGCGGTCCGCCCGCAACAGCCCGGCGATGGCCTTGAGCAGGGTGCTCTTGCCCGCTCCGTTCGGGCCGATCAACGCCACACATGATCCGCACGAAGTCGAAAATGTGACGTCCTCGAGCGCCCGCACCGCGCGGTAGTTCACCCCCACCCCATCGACCACCAGTTCGTGGCCTGCGTGACCCTCGGGATTGCGTTTGTCACCAGCCATCTCCGCCTCCCGGGTGCGGGTTCCACTCGTAAACCAACAAATCATCGATCCGGCCCGCTCCGATCGCGTATCGGGTCATCTCCTCCACCCCGTCCGGCAACACCGTGAGGAACAAGGCGGTATCCGCTTCGGGTTCGTCGAATTCCACCCCGACGAAGACCTCCAACACGCCGCCGTCCGCACGGAAAGCAACGTTTCGCTCATGCTCTCCTGCCTCCAGGCGATCCACACGCCACAGCACGTCACCTTCCGTCGTCGCCACCTCCAGTGAATTCGCGGGGGCCAGCAACCGCAGCCGCATCACCCCGGCAATCCGTTCGTCGCCGCCTTCAACAACGGTGTCCGCCACACGCGATTGCGACACCGCCGGGCGGTCGCCCGTGAGACGCCGCAGCGGTACCGACAGCGAGGCCAGCACCGCCACCACCACAATTGTGGCCGCCAATGGAGAGGTAAACCAATTCATTCGGATTTTGTTCGCTGAAAACCGCACCCAATCCCCGTTACGGGCGGCGTGTCACGGTGATGGCTTTCGTCTCGCACAGCATACACCTCCAACCCCTTGTCGCAACAATTTTGCCACAAGCCTGGCCTCCATGCGGCAGCCGAGGGTTGACTTCGCCGGTGTTCGCCCAACTGCCGATCACGCACCGTTATTGGAGGATGCGGACAGCAAGGCCGGAAGCAATCAATCACGAAAAAAGCGCGGGCGTTGCGGCACCGCGCTTCTTGTAAGGTATTCAGCTTGCTGCCTCATGCCCGCCGACGCCTGAGCAGGGCGAGCACACCGAAGGCTCCAAGCAAGGCGGCGGATGGCTCCGGGATGGCGGTGTAGTTGATAACGGGTCGATTTTCCTCGGTTGCGTTATCCGCCGTGTTGAACGCGTAGTAAGCCACTCCACCGGGGGTTGCATCAATACTTAGCCGCATGAAGACCCACTGATCGACGCCATTGCCGCCATCGTATGCGTCGTTCAGGTAGCCCAGCAATGCGGCACTGCCATCGGAATCGGTGGAGTGGATGCCGGTGGCCGACGGATCATCAATGAATTCGGCTTGTAGCAATGTCACCGTTGGCGATGGATCCTGACTTGGCGCACCATCGAACCCGCCCATGAAGAAGTCGCCCGGATTGGAGCCGGCCGATGTGGGAAGGACAGCCGAAGTAGCCCGCGCATCGAGCCCGTAAAGATCAATGCTGCCGCTTGGATTATTCACTTGGCCGGACAACCGGACCGAAAAGGTGGCGGTGAGGAACGGATCGGCCACGGCTCCGAAATCGGGTAGCTGGAAGGGAATCACCATGGCTTGATGAAAACGCCCTTGCGGCCCCTGGCGTCCGACATTTATCGACGCGTCGTTGATGCGTTGACGAGAGAATCGATCGTCCTGCGCATCGTAAGCGGGAGCTGCGTCGTTCGTGCTGGCGAGCAACACGGCAGCTTGCGCCGCCGGGGCCAACGCGA
>SLAV01000272.1 GCA_007126655.1 Haloferula sp.
AATCCATCGACCGCGAACCCCACGACGTCCGCATGCGGGCGGTCATCACCGAATCCGGCCTCGTCCCCGTCAAAACCTGACGCTAAGCAGGCGGGTCGAGCGTGAATTCCGGGATCCGCGTGAAAAACATTTCCCCGTCCCCGGTCTCCCCGAAAAACGCGCCGCTCACCCGCACCGACCCGCCGATCACGTGATAGCTGTTGTAGGAGAAATGCCCGCCCGGCTCGATCTCCGGCGTCTGGCCCACGACCCCCTGGCCCTCGACCACCGCCACTTCGCCGTCGTCGCCGCGGAGCACCCATTTGCGCGCGCGGATCGTCACGGGTCTTGCCGAATCGTTGTGGATCGAAATGAAATACACGAACGGATGCGGACGATCCGCGGGGGCGTCGAGACCGGGCATGTGGACGACATCGTCCACCATCACCCGGACCTCCGGCATTTCGCGTGGCGGCTGCATGGCGAGGACGCTCAATCGCCAACGGACGAACCGTCGGAGCGCTTGAGGAACTTGAACAGATCGCTGTCCGTCGAGAGCAGGATCGTGGATTGGCCGCCGATCACATTCTCATACATTTCCAGAGACTTCTGGAATTCGTAAAAATCCGCCGCCAGCGGATTCTGCCCGTAAGCGCGGGCGTAGATTTCCGCGGCGCGGGCATCCGCCGCGCCGCGCGTCTCCTGCACGGTGCGGTAGGCCTCCGAAGCGATGCTGTTGAGATCGCGCTCCATATTGCCCAGGATCCGCGCCGCCTCGCCCTCGCCCTCGGAACGGAACTTTGCGGCGATCTGCTGGCGCTCGGAGATCATCCTCTCGAAAATTCGTTCCAGAACGCTCGGATGATAGTTGATTCGCTTGAAGCGCACGTCGAGCAGCTCGATGCCGAATTCGGCCAGCGTCTCCCGGGCGGATTCCAGAATGGCACGCTCGATATTGCGGCGGCCGGTGCGGATCGGCGGCAGGACGCCGATGTCGCCAACGGCGGCGTCGGTCATTTCCTCGAGTGCCTCGTCGCGCAGCGGCTGGCGGTCCGTGTCGGTGCGGATGAGCTCGATCAGGTCGTGGTTCGCCACGGCGCGGCGCGTCTCACTGCCGAGAATGTTCTCGATGCGTGTGATGGCGCTTTGCTCGTCGCGCAGCCGGATGAAATATTCGAGCGGATCGGTCACGCGCCAGCGCCCGAAGGTGTCCACAGTGATGTTTGTTTTCTCGCGGGTGGGCATTTCGTGCACGTCGCCGTCCCATGGCAGGATGTTCTTCGGAATGCGGTTCACCACTTGGATGAACGGAGCCTTGAAGTGCAGGCCCGCTTCGGTAATCGGTTCGCCGATGGGCTCGCCGAACTGGGTGATGATCACCTGCTCCTTGGGATTGATGGTATAGACGCTGCTCCAGAGCAGCACCAGCAGGGCGGCCACTGCAATGGCGATGATGGTCGGGATCGGGGATTTCATCTTTCGGTTGGAAGGGGTGCGGGGTTATCAGTCAGGTTCATGAAGGGCAGAATGCCGGCGGCATGCTCGTCGATGATGAATTGGCGGCCGACTTCGGGCAGCACGCGCCCCATGGTTTCCAGATAGAGGCGCTGGCGGGTGATCTCCGGGGCACGGCTGTATTCGGCGAGCATGGCCTCGAACGCCGCCACGTCGCCCTCCGCCTCGTTCACGCGCTTGAGGGCGTAACCCTCGGCAGCACGGATCATGCGGTCCGCCTCGCCGCGGGCGCGCGGAACTTCCTTGTTATACTGGCCGTTGGCCACGTTGATCGCGTTCTCGCGCTCCTGCTGCGCCTGGTTCACCTCGTTGAAGCTCGCCTGCACGCGCTCCGGCGGATTCACGTTGCGGAGCTGCACCTGGTTGATGTGCAGCCCCATGGCGTAGTCCGCCACGGCGTCCTGGAGCCTTTCCCGCACCTCGTCCTCAATCTCGCGGCGACCGATGGTGATCACCTCGTCCACGGTCCGGTCGCCGACGACCCAGCGCATCACGCTTTCGCTGAGATGGCGCAGGGTGCTCTTGGCATCGCGCACCTCGAAAAGATACTGCATCGGATCCTCGATGCGGTATTGGACCACCCATTCGACGCGGGCGGAATTGAGATCGCCAGTCACCATGTTCTTCTCGTCCTCCTGCTCGCTAGGGGGCGATGTCTGCCACGGATCCTCCTGGTTCGGCCGGCCGTATCCGAACTGTTGTTCAAGCTGGCGCTCGACCTCGACGATGACGTGCTGGTCCACCCCGAACGGGATTTTGAACCTCAATCCGGGCTGCTCGATCTTGATTGGATTGCCAAAGCGCATCACCACGGCCCGCGAGTCGGACGGCACGGTGAAGAAACAGGTGAACAACCCGTAAAGCACGATCAATCCGACGACCGCGATGGCGATCGTGCGCACCGGGCTGCCCTCGATGCTGGGAATCGGTGGTGGTTTTGTGGCCATGCGGGAGCTATGGACGTGGCGGCCATTCCGGTCAAGGAATACGCCCCGAAAAACTCATCAACTCTGAAAAAACGCGCTTCCTCCCATCCGGGCGTCGCCTTGCAAACCGCATTCCTTGACATTTCCGCGCGCGCCTCGCCACCGTGTGGCACAAACCATCCCACACGGAACCATGCCCGAATCCAAGTATTTCGCCGGTCTCGACATCGGCGGCACCACAGTGAAAGCCGTATTGGTTGATCAGAATGACGAACCCACCAGCCCGCCCGTCGAGGTGCGCAGCCTCGTCAAGGAGGGATATCGCAAGACCTTCACCCAGCTCGACGAGGCGCTCGACAAGCTCTGCGCCGGTCATGGCATCCCGCGCGACGCCATCGCCGGCGTCGGGCTCGATGTGCCCGCCCCCTCCAGCAACGGCGTGATCTGGAGCCGCGCCAATCTCGGCGACGACTGGGTGGGCACCGACATCCGTGCCGGATACTCCGCCCACGCGGGCCTCCCTGTTTTCATGACGAACGATTGCAATGCAGCTGCAGTCGGCGAATACGCGTTGCGGAAATCCTGTGCCGGAGGCCTCCTGCTCGTTGCACCCGGCACCGGCCTCGGCGGCGGTTTCGTCCTGCCGGGCGGGCGCTGCCACGAGGGTGCGAACGGTCTCGCGCTGGAACTCGGCCATGTCCCCGTGCCCGTCCGCGAGGACGACGGCTCGTTGCCCGCGTGTTCCTGCGGCCTCCACGGCTGCCTGGAGGCATGGGTCTCCCTCATGGCGCTCCGCCGCCGCCTCGGCATCGAGCTGGCGAAGCCGGAGTGGGCGGACCACCCGCTCAACGCCGATCCCGCCCCAGTCGAGGAAAAGGCGTTCAAGATCCGCGATCTCGCCGACGAAGGGGACGCGCTCGCCCGCCGGCTTTTCCGCCAGCAGGCGGAAATCCTCGGCCGTGGCCTAGCCGGCATCGTCTTCGCGTTCGATCCCGGCCTGGTCGTGATCGGCGGCGGCCTCGCCGAGGCGGGCTTCCGCGACGAGTTCCTCACGTGGGTGCGCGAGGGCTTCGAGGCGCACACCTGGCCCGCCTACGTCCACAGCCCGGTCGAACCCGGCCGCGAAACCACCCGCTTCGAATGGGCCGTCGGCGGCGACGCCGCCGCCGCCATCGGCATGGCATGCACCGCTCGCGATCTTTTCGGCCGGATCTGAGCAGACCCGGCGCACGCGGCGGAGGTGGCCGCCTCATCCGCCCTCCGCATAGCGCGCCACCGCGGCGCGGAGCCTTTCACGCAGATCGCGCGTCACTCGTGTGTCCGGCACGCCGTTCGCCATGAATGCGTAGGTCATGCGCCGCCCGTTCGCCGCCGTGATCGTCCCGACCCCGGTCGTCACACCCGACATGCCACCTGGTTTCGAACGGACCATCCCGTCCTGATGGACCGGCAGGCTTTCGTGGAGCGTTTCCCCGTGTTCCGAGGCCAGCCCGGCGTGCATCACCGCCGCGAGATCCACCGCGCGGATCATGTTGGCGCGCGCGAGTCCGCTGCCGTCAAGCAGTCTTAGCGCGGCGAACTCCACCCCGGCATCCTCCCAATGGCGACGCACCACCGCCGCCGGGTCGCCGCCGGGATCCAGTGCCAGGAACAGACATTGCGCTTCCACATTGTCGCTGGTGTGGTTGATGCTGCGTACTAGATCGGCCAGCGTCACCGAACTGGTGCGCGCTAACACCACCTCCCCGCCCGCAGCGGACCGCTCGCGCCCGGTGACCTCCACCCCGGCGGCGGCGAGCGCGTCGCGCACCACCCGCGCCGCCATGGCGGGCGGATCGGGAATCGCCGCCCGCACATGGAACTCCCCCGCCCCGGCAGGCACCGTGCCGCGGGTTGTCACCCGGTTGCCGTAGGGTTCCGAATACACGACCACCCGGTCGCCGCTGCCCGCCGGACCGGTCGTCACGCGGTGGTTCCACACCACTCCGGGAGGCGACGGGTCCGCGCCGGCAAACCCGGCGTCCGCCCCGTCCGCGCGCCCAGGGCGGAACCGCAGCACCATCCGGTTGTGGTTCACATTCAACCCGAAAGCCCCGGCCCCGTATGCATTGCCCACGTCACCCCAATTCCAGTGATCGCTCATCGGGTTTTCAGGAAAAAGCGAGGCGTCCGCCCGCACCCGGCCGTCGATCCGCCGCACCCCGCTTTGCACCACGAGGCCCGCCAGCGTTTCCAAGCGTCCCACCGTGAGCGTCGGATCGCCACCGCCAATCAACACCAGGTCGCCCTCAATCACATCGCCCGTGGGAGCCGCGGTGGCCGCCAGCTTCGTCCCGAAGCGGAACTCCGGACCCAGCCGCGCCAGCGCCGCACCCGTCGTCAGCACCTTCAGGGCCGATGCCGGGCACATCGCCGTGCGGGCCAGCGGCGAGGCGAACCAGACTTCCCCGTCCTCGTCCAGCACCGCCATCGCGACCGCCACTCCGTCAAACGCCGGATCGGACACCTTCCGCCGGAAAACCTCCGCGAACCCCAGCGCCCCGGCATCCTTCGCCTTCACCACCCCATCGGCAGCCGGCCGCGCGCTCCAGCGCTGCGCCAGCCACAACCCGCCCAGCACACCCGCCGCGAAAACCACCAGCACGATCCACACCCGCAATCCTTTCGATGCATTCGCCCCATTCATGACTCGCTCCATGCTGGCTGATCCTCTCCAAACCCCAACATTAATCCGCCCTGCTGAATCACCCCGAAGCCGCAAGCCCTTTCCGCGCCCTGGCGAATCCAGGCCGGATGACCTCGTGAATGACCTTCAGGCGGGTGTCAAAGTCGGTGAAAGCGCTTTTCATCGCATTCAGCGAGAGCTTCTCCAGGTCGTCCAGCGAGAGGTCGAAAAGGCCGGTCGCAAGCCTCGTCTCCTTGGTCATCGTGGTGTCGCTCATCAAACGGTCGTCGGTGTTTACGCAAACCCGGAACCCGCGCCGGAAAAAGAATCCGAACGGATGTTCCTCGGCATGCGTGCACGCGCCGGTGTGGACGTTGCTCAGGATGCACATCTCCAGCGGAATCCGGTGGTCCAGCACGTATCGGGCGAGCGGGCCGAGCGCCACCTCGCCCTCCGGCCCCACCGCGATGTCGTCGCGCAATCGCGTGCCGTGGCCGAGGCGGTGCGCGCCACAATACTGCAGCGCCTGCCAGATCGATTCGATTCCGTAGGCTTCGCCCGCATGGATCGTGATGTTGAAGTTCGCGCGCCGCACCGCATGGAACGCGTCAATGTGACGCTTCGGCGGAAAACCGTGCTCTCCTCCCGCAAGGTCGAAGCCCACCACCCCATCGTCTCGGTGCCGGATTGCCAGCTCAGCCTCCTCCAGCGAATGCGCCATGTGCCGCATTGCGCAAATCACCAGCCCCCAGGCGACGCCGAATGCGCGCTCCCCGCGCTCCAGCCCGCGCGCCACGGCCAGCACCACCTCGTCCTGGGTGAGTCCGCGGGCGGTGTGATACACAGGCGCAAAGCGGGGTTCCGCATACACCACCCCGTCGCGATGCATGTCCTCGATAAACTCGAAAGCAACGCGCTCGAGTGCCTCGGGTGTCTGCATCACCGCAATCGTATGCTCGAAGCCCGCCAGATAATCCGGCAGGCTGCCGCGTTGTGCGCCGCGGTGGAACCAAGCCGCAAGCTCGTCCGGGTCGCGGGTCGGCAGCCCGTTGTATCCGTGATCCGCGGCAAGCTCCGCTACGGTCTCCGGGCGGATGCCGCCGTCCAGGTGCTCGTGGAGCAGGACCTTCGGCAGCCTTGGCACATCGATGCGTTCGAGCAGGCGTTTGCCGCGCAGGACGGTGGCCGGGGTTTGCATTTCCATTCCTCCTTGGGAAAAAGTCACTCTGGCATGAGGTAGCCGAGGTATGTGGTGAGGCGCTCGCGCAACTGGTCGCGGCGCACGATCGCATCGACAAGGCCATGTTCCAGCATGAACTCCGCGGTTTGGAAGCCGGGTGGTAAATTCTGGTGTGTCGTCTCCTTCACCACGCGCGGACCGGCGAAACCGATCATGCACTTTGGCTCCGCCAGATTGATGTCGCCAATGGTCGCGAACGACGCGGTCACCCCGCCGGTGGTCGGATGCGTCAGCAGTGAAACGTAGGGCAACCTCGCATCGGAGAGCCGCGCCAGCGCGCCGCACGTCTTCGCCATCTGCATGAGTGAAAGCATGCCCTCCTGCATGCGCGCGCCAGATGACGCTGAAACAATGATCATGCCGCGTTTCTCGGAAATGGCCGTTTCGATGGCGCGGGTGATCTTCTCGCCCACCACCGAACCCATCGATCCCGCGAAAAACTTGAAGTCCATCACCGCGATCATCGCCGGGTGGCCGCCGATCGTCAGGCGGCCCGTTACCACCGCGTCTTTCAACCCGGTCTTCGCTGTAAGCGCGGCGGTCTTCTCGTCATACCCCTTGAATCCGAGAGGATTCGCGGACACAAGCTCCGAATCGGTTTCCTCAAAACTGCCCGAATCCGCCACCATGTAAATCCGCTCGTGCGCATCCAACAGGAAGTGGTGGCCGCAGTGCGGGCAGACGTGCAGGTTCTGTTTGAGTTCCAGATTATGGATCATCGCGCCACAGTCCGGGCACTTCACCCACTGGCCTTCCGGAATGTCCTCGCGCTTGTTGCGTCCGCGCAACGGCGGCTTGTTGAAGATACCCATGGTTCGATGGAAATTCTGGTTCCCGCGCCCGCATTCCTATGCGCCGCGCGGGCGAGCCTATGTCACCCGCCGCCCCGGGACAATGACGATTTCCAGGCCCCCGCGAGATGCCGCCATACGCGCCGGCGCGGGATTTTCACCCGCCGACGCAGCACCTCCGGCCCGGCCGCCTCGATGGCATCAAGCGTGTCCAACCCGATCCGCGCCGGCAGGGCGGCGGCGACGTGAAGGCGCATGAGACGCATCGCCTTGGCGTAGGCCAGGCCGGATGCGAGGTTTTCACGCGCCTTGTGCATCCACGCCCGGCGGTCCCCCGGCAGATAGTCACGCCCGTGCGCGAGATCTTCCCTCGTGTCGCGGAGAATGTTCACAAGTTGCAAGCCCTGGCCGAAGCCGATGCCAAGTGCCTCCAGCTTCCCCGGCTCCATCCGGGAGAATTGCCCGCCGAGCGTGAGGAATCCCAGCCGCGTCCAGAACCGGCCCACACTCCCCGCGACGCGCCAGGTGTAGTCGTAGAGTTCGGCGGCGTCCGCCAGGCTCGCGACGTGCTCCGCATCCGCACCGGCAAACCGCTCCAGATCGAGCCGCTGGCCGCTGATGATCGTGGCGACGACATCGCGGACCAGCGCGGCCTCCGCCTCCCGCAGGGCCTCCAGCATGCCGAATACTTCCGGTAGGCTCGCGAGGAGTTTGCGTTCCCCTGCGTCGCCCGGCAACGGGTCCGGCAGCGGCAACGGCGTCCCGCCGCCGAGCCAAGCCTCGAATCCGTCCAGCAAGGCCGGATCATCATGCGCGTCCGCCAGCGTGTCGGACGCCCGCGCCAGCAGATACCCCGTGCACACCCCGCGCCGCATCGGCGCGGGCAGCAGCCTCACGCTGAGATAAAACGAACGGGAGACCCGCTTCAACAAATCCATGGTCTCCACCTCCCGCATTGCCACGCGACCATCCGCCGGCCATCCGCCCGGGTCAAGCCCACCTGCGAAGGTGGAAACAGGGCTGGAAATCACATTCGCATGGCTGATGCCGCACACCTTCATGAAATGTGGCTACCCCAAGTTTCTTATGATCGTCTGCAATTCCCCATAAAAACTAGGATTTCATCCGAAAGGCACTACAAAATCGTCAGCTTTTCATGAATGATTTGCGTGTGGGATACTCCTTTTTCCAATCG
>SLAV01000144.1 GCA_007126655.1 Haloferula sp.
CCGGAGGCATCCGGATTTCCTGCCGGCGGTGTCGATCCACCCCGCGCGGCGCGACGCGCTCGACGAGCTGGAGCGCTGCCTCGGACTGGGGGCGCGGGCGCTGAAATTGCTGCCGAACTGCCACGGGGTGGATTGCTCGGCGCGGCGACATGACGCGTTCTGGGAGCGGATGGCGGAGGCGGGCCTGCCGATGCTGGCGCACACCGGCGGCGAGATGACGGTGCCGGTGGTGGACCGCGCGTTCGAGAATCCCGAGGTGCTGCGGCGGCCGCTGGAGATCGGGGTGGTGGTGATCGCGGCGCATTGCGCGAGTTCGAGCGGGTTTTTCTCGCGGGATTACTTCGACACGCTGGTGCGGATGATGGAGCGGTTCCCGAACCTGTATGCCGACAGCAGCGCGTTGAACACACCGTTCCGCAGCAAGGTGATCGGGCGGGTGCTGGAGTCGGGCGTGCACGACCGGGTGCTGCACGGCAGCGACCATCCGGTGCCGGTCGGCGCATGGTATGCGTGGCTGCGCGGACGGATCGACAGCGGTGCGCGCAGGCGGGCGGCGGCGGAGGCGAACCCGATCGAACGCGATTACCTGCTGAAGCGGGCGATGGGATTCGGCGACGCGCATTTCACCCGCCTCGGCGGAGTGCTGCGGGCGGTGTCTTCGATGGATCAGCCACCGGGACGGGAGAATCAAGAGCCGATGTCGGGACAGGACGTGCTGGAAATTTGATCTCGCACGGACGGCGGTTTTATCAGGCATCGGGTGCGGAGATCCGGGAATGGCACCCCGTGCCCCACGCCGGACACAACGATCTTTCTTCACAAGTGCCAATCCGAAACGCGATCCGTCACTTTTGAGGATGACTTGATTCTTATTCTGCGAAGTCACCATGGTGCCTGTCTGTTGCTTTTGAGTATGATGATTTCGCCGTTTGAAATTCCGTTCTGGTCCACCGGATGCGGGCTTGCGGGACGGTGGCTCGGATGGTTGGATGGCGACTCATGCATCTGCGTCTCAGCGACAACGAACTCGCCACCCTGGTGGAAATGCTCAGTCTGGCTGCGAATGTGGCTTCGTGGAACCAGCGGCCGGCGGCGGACCAGGGGATCGCGGCCTACGAGGCGCTGGAGAGCAAGATCCTGGAGAAGGCGGCGCATTCCGGATTGGGCGACTGGATCGAGTATGACGATGAGACGCGGCGTTTCCGCATCCGCGAGGATGTGGAGGAGAAGGCGTTTTATCGCGAGTGCTATGAAGAGTTCCGCAACGAGAGTTTCTGGGACGAGCTGACGATCCGCCTGGCGGACCGCGACCTGCGGCGCGCCATCGGCGGCGAGGCATGGGAGAAGCTCGGCGAGGACGAGCGCCGCCGGATGGCCGCGAAATGGGAGAAGCGCTATTGGGACGAGTTCCACAAACGCGGCGTCGATCACGTCGTCGTCGTCTCACCGCCGGATGAAGGATGAGTCAATCCGATCCCAAGACCCTTGTTGCGGAACCGGCGGACGCGCTGCGGGCGCACTTCGGGTTCAACGGATTTCTCGAAGGACAGGAGGAGGTGATTCGCGAGGTCGTCTCCGGGCGCGACGGGCTGGTGGTGATGCCGACCGGCGGCGGGAAATCGCTGTGCTACCAGGTGCCGGCGCTTTGTTTCGAGGGGGTCACACTGGTGGTCTCTCCGCTGATCGCGCTGATGAAGGACCAGGTGGACGCGCTGCTTGCACGCGGAATTCCGGCGACGCTGATCAACTCGACCCTGTCGTGGCCGGAGCAGCGGGAGCGGCTGGACGGCATGCGGCGGGGTGACTACCGGCTCGTTTACATCGCGCCGGAGCGGTTCCGGGCGGAGAGTTTCCTGCGCGCCCTCGATGGGGTGGAGGTGTCGCTTTTCGCGATCGACGAGGCCCACTGCCTGAGCCAGTGGGGGCACGACTTCCGGCCGGATTACCTGCGGCTGGGCCGGGCGCTCGACGCGATCGGGCGCCCGCAGTGCGTGGCGCTGACGGCGACGGCGACGCCGATGGTGCGGGATGACATCCTGAAGGTGCTGGGATTGCGGCGGCCGTTTGAGCGCGTGAGCGGGTTCGCGCGGCCGAACCTGTCGCTGGCGGTGACGCACGTGGAGAACGCCGCGCGCAAGGACGAGCGGCTGCGCGGGATCATCCGCGAGCACAAGACGGGCATCGTGTATTGCGCGACGCGCAAGAAGGTGGAATCCGTGTCGGAGACGCTGGCGGCCTGGCGGATCCCATGCGTGGCCTACCACGGCGGCATGAGCGACGCGGAGAGGGCGGCGGCGCAGGAGGCGTTCATCACGCGGCGGGCGGACGTGGCGGTGGCGACGAACGCGTTCGGGATGGGGATCGACCGCGCGGACGTGCGGTTCGTCACACACTACGAGATCCCCGGCAGCGTGGAGGCTTACTATCAGGAGGCGGGGCGGGCCGGGCGCGACGGGGAGGCGGCGTTCTGCGAGCTGCTCTTCAACTACGCGGACACGCGGACGCAGGAGTTTTTCATCGAGGGTGCGAACCCGCCGGTGGGAGTGATCCGCTCGATTTACGCGTGGCTGCTGGACGAGGCGGACTCCGCGTTCGAGGTGCGCCGCAAGCTGGAGGACATCGCGGCCGGCGCGGGGGTGAAGCACCCGATCCAGGTGGGCAGCGCGCTGGCGGCGCTGGCACGGGCGGGGTGCGTGCGCCGGTTCGACATTCCGGGCAAACGCATCCGCGGGACGCGGCTGTTGAAGCCGGACGTGCCGCCGGGCGAGCTGCCGATCGACGAGGAGGCCATCGAGGAAAAGGAGCGCCGCGACCGCGAGAAACTCAAGGCGATGACCGACCTGTGCTACTCGCGGGTGTGCCGCCAGCAGTGGATTCTCGAATATTTCGGCGAGGCCGGCGCGGGCGCGTGCGGGACGTGTGACGTGTGCCGCGGCGGGGAGGCGGGCGAATACCGGGTGCCCACGGCGGAGGAGGCGGTGGTGGTGCGCAAGGCGCTGAGCGGGATCGCCCGCATGTCGCGCAGGACGCGCGGCGGCTGGGAGCCGCGCTACGGGCGCGGCCGCATCGTGCAGATGCTGTGCGGCAGCCGGTCGCAGGAAATCCTCAAGGCGCGGCTCGACCGGCTCTCGACCTACGGCTTGCTGCGGCACCTGGGCACCGGCTACGTGAACAGCCTGATGCGCTCGCTGGCGGAGGCGGGGTTGATCGTGACGGTCACCGGCGATTACCCGCTGGTGACGCTGACGCCCAAGGGCGAGGCGGTGATGAAGGGAGGGGCGTTCCGGTTGATCTGGCCGGACACCCGGGCGGCGGAGGACGGCCCCACCGACCATGGGTTCGACCCGCGCCTCTACAGCCGCTTGCGCGACCTGCGCAACGCGCTGGCCAAGCGCGAGAACATCCCGGCCTACCAGGTGTTCCGGAACAAGACGCTGGAAAGCCTGACGCGCTACCAACCGGCAACGCGCGCCGAGGCCCGGGCGCTGCCCGGCATCGACGGCATCCGCGCCGGGCGCTACCTGCCGATGTTTCTCGATGCGATCAAGGACTGGAAGCAGTGAGGCGCGCTCAGATTTCCAGTGAGAGGTAGGCTTCGATTTCGCGCGACGGGTCATGAGCGCGCATCAGGGATTCGCCGATGAGCACGGCGTTGGCACCGGCCTCGAGGACGAGGCGGGCGTCGGCGGGGGTCTTGATGCCGCTTTCGGAAACGAGCAGGACGTCGTCGGGCGCCTCCTCGGCGAGGCGGATGGTCGTCTGCAGATCGACCTCGAAGGTCTTGAGGTTGCGGTTGTTGACGCCGATGAGGCTGGCCCCGAGTTCGAGCGCGCGCTCCATTTCGCGGAGGTCGTGGACTTCGACCAGGACGTCGAGCTGGCACAGGGCGGCCTGCTCGTGGAGGTGCCGTAGCGTGTCGTTGTCGAGGGCGGCAACAATGAGAAGAACGGCGTCGGCCCCGCTGACGGCGGCCTCGTGGATCTGGACCTCGTGGATGGTGAAATCCTTTCGCAGCAGGGGGGCGTCGGAAAAGCGCGAGATCGAGGTGAGGTGGGCGAGCGAGCCCTGGAAATACGGTTCGTCGGTGAGGATGGAGAGGCAGGACGCGCCGCCGTCGAGATACCGTCGGGCCTGGCGGACGGGGTCGAAATCCGGGTCGATGACGCCGGCGGACGGGGAGGCCTTTTTCACCTCGGCGATGACGCCGAGGCGGCCGGATCCGCGGTCGAGCGCGGCGCGGAACCCGCCGAAGTCGTTGCGCTGGAGGGCGGCGGCGCGGAGCTTGCCGGCGCGCGGCAGGAGGGCGGCGACCTCGGATTGCTTGGCGGCGAGGATTTCGGCGAGCTTGTCGTTCATGCGCGGCGAGCAAAGCGCGGATTCATGCGGATGCGCACGGAAAATTTTTCCAAATTTTCTCTTGCCCGGCGTGGCCCGGATTGTAGAAATTCGCCCGCAAGCGAAAGCTTCGCGGGCGTAGCTCAGTGGTAGAGCGCCACCTTGCCAAGGTGGATGTCGTGAGTTCGAATCTCATCGCCCGCTCCATTTTTTCTCAAATACCGGTTTGGTATTACACTTTTCCTGTTCGGGTTTACTCCGGTTCCGGGCGGATTCGCAGCTTGAGGAAGTAGGCGGGTTCCGACTCCGCGATATCGCCGATCTCCAGGAAGAGCCGCTCGCGGTCGTCGCCCGCGTCCGGATCGAGAACCCAGACGTCGTGGTCGTGCTCGGTCCAGTTCTCCATGTCCGGCGATCCGAGGACGGTGAATTCAACCGCGGCTTCGGTCCATCGCTCGGTCACGATCCCGAGCGCACCCGATTTCGGATCGGTCCATACCGTGGGTACGGCATTGGCGGCGGGTTCCATTGGCGGCAGGCCGAGGGCGTATTTGACGAGGTTTTTCACCCCATCGTTGGCGGGAGTGTCACCGGGCGCGCGTTGGTCCGGCGGGGGTGGCTTGCCGCGGTGCGGGTTGGCGATCCACTCGTCGAAGGCGCTGCCGCCGTCGATGATGACGGCGGCCAGCGTCGCCCGGAAACCCGAATCGAGGCGGCCACCGGGGATCGTTCCGAGCCCGGCCACGGGTTCGCCGAGTGTCGAGTCGATGCGATAGCCGCCACCTTCGGCAGTGCCTCCTCCAGCGGCGAAGACATGGCGGTCGATGACGGGGTCGCCGGCAAACAGGATGCCGGGCATGGCGGTGGCCAGCGCGAGTGTGGCTGATTTCAGGAGCAATCTCGGATTCATGATGGGTTTCTGTTTGGGAATGTGTTTCAACGTCCGATGAAAACCGTGCCTTCGGGAGCGTCGATAACCATGCGGGAGCTGATTTCACCGGTCCAATCGAAGTCGCGGTTGCCGCCGCGGGGCGCCAGCCGCACTTTGCTGCCCCAACCGGCATAACCGAGCAAGTCGTCGATACCATTGATCGGGTAGTGATATCCCCCGCGGAAAAAGGTGCCGCCGCTATCCGTGGATTCCGGCCGGACCCAGAGGCCGTCCGAGGTGGTCTCCGGCCAGTCGAAGCCGCCCGCGTTGATCAGGTCATGGACTTCGCCGCGCATCCATTCCGCATAAATGATTTCGGTATCGTCATCACCCGGATTGGTGGCAGGGATAACGACATAGTCGCGCTCGTTGAAGAAGACGAAGACGTTGATGTCATCGGTGCGTTGGTAGAGAATCGTATTCGACCCGCGCAGGACGCCGCCGTGAATCTGGTTTTGCCAACCCAGCGGCACCTCGTCGCGCGGCTTGCCGGTATTCGCGCCATAAGAGAAATGTCCGCGACCGATGTGGTAGTGTTTCGCCAGGGTGAGCATGGCCGCGCTGGTCGCGATCATGCCGCCCTGGCCGACCCGTGCCTCGTGATCCCAGGCGCCGTATGCCGCATTGCTGACGCTGGAGCCGCATTCAAAGGCGCTGCTGCCACTGCCGTGACGATAAAACGGTTCCCGGACAAACGCGTCGTCGCGGAATGTGCGCCCGCGACGGATGTCCCGCCAGGGAACGTGCATCGATGGCGTTAGCACGTTCTGCCGCACGTAGGTGACCAGGTTCTGGCCACTCAGGTGCTCGACGAGCAGACCGAGGGCGAGATAGCCGATATTGGAATAGGCGGGGCCGCCACCTAGATTGAATTGGAGCGGCTGTTCGCCGAGAATCCAATTGAGGGTCACCTCCCTTCCCGGCGGGCTGTCCACATCAAGATCCGCCGCGATGTGACATTCCCGATACGTCCAGTCGGGGACATCGTCCTGGCTGCGATCCCAACCGCCGCGATGGTGCATCAGGTGGCGGATGGTGATGTCGCGGACCCGCTCGTCGGCGGGATCACCTCCCGTCGGGTTGACCGGCAGCACCCCGCCGTCGCCGTCCTCGAAGCTGAATGCCAGGCTGTCCAGGTCGAACTCATCGTAATCGGCCAACACGCGGTGGGTCGCTGCCGCGGTGACCGGTTTGGTGACGCTTGCCAGCCGCACCAGGGCATTCTCGGTCATCTCCACGCCGGGGATATCGATCGGGGGAAAGGTGATGTTCACCGGCGCGATCAACCAGCCGAAGCCGCGAAGATAGACGATCTCGCCATCCTTCATGATGCCGAGCAGGCCCGCTTCGATGCCGCGCTCGTCCATGAAGTCGGTCATGAGATCGTCGAATGCCGTCATTTCCGGAACCGGGCGGCCGCTGACCGGAATGTCGGCGCGGGCGGCGTGGCAGATCGTGAGCGCCGCGGCGATGGCGGCGACCAGCCGCGTGATCGATGGATGATTGGATATCTTCATGTGTTCAAGGGGGGTGAAGGACTCACTGGAGGTTGACGAGGACCAGGATTTTGCGGCGTTCTCCCTTCGGCAGGTGTTCCATGGCCTTGCCGATGACGGCTCCGGCGGCTTTTGTGAGGTTGCCAGCCTTTTTGGCGTGCCCGGCGAGGTCGGCGGTGGTGAGCATGTCGCCGGGCTCGATCGCCGCGGTGGTGGCGTCGCAAATCACATAAACCCGCCCCGAGAGAGCGACAGGGCTGCCGAACTCGTTGCCGGTGTGGCGCCCGAGCACGACCCCGGTTTCGAAGTCGTTGGCACCGGCGACGATGCCGGCCACCCTGCGGTTGTAGGATTCGCGCGACACCCTCAGCTCGCCGGGGTTCTCCGGGTCGATCTCGACCACCATTCCCGGCTCCGGCTGTTCGCTGAAGGGGAATTCCTCGGCGAGGTCGGCGCCGCGCACTTCGAGCACGTTGGTGGAGGTGGTGCCGAAAACGACTACCTTGTCCATGCCGACGAAGTGGAATTGATTGTCCGAGTTCCGATGATAGAACCGGGGTGTGTCGGTTCCCGAAGAAGCGCGGAAGCGGATGTAGGAGAGATCGCCGGTTCCATTGGCATTGACCGCCAGGTCGCCATTGGCGTGGGCGGATCCGGCGACATGCAGCCCTCCCGCCGGGGGATCGTTGTTGAAGCCACCAATGCTGACGCCGCCGTTCGAAGCGACCGTGAGCCGGCTGGTATTGCCCGTCTGGACCCTGAGCGGCGTCTCTCCCGATGCCCCGCTTACATGCAGCCGGCTATTGGGTGTGCTGGTGTTGATCCCGACGTTTCCGTCGCTGTAGTATGTGCGGTTCTGGGGATTTGGTGATTCAATGGACGGGGATTGTGGTAAGCGGGTGATCGCATCGGATGCGGTCGTTAAGTCAGGGTTGATGGTGCCTATGGTCAGAACCTTAAGGTCACATTCTCGATCCGAATCAAAATCCGGCGGATTGGTCCATGAAAAAAGTCCAACTGTTTTTTCGCTTTTGTGATGGGATCGTACGAACGACCCTGGCCTCTTTTATTTCATCGGTGATCCAGCTTGCCGAGGCGTCGCCGGGGATACATATTGCGCCGCCGCGCGGAGTCCGCGCGTTTGTTGCTTCCGCATGAACCCGATCCGTTTCGACGCAGGTCCGCTGGCCTGGCTGGCACGCCGCGACAACACGGTGGTCGTTGGGCATGGTCCGTTCCGGGCGATGGAGGAGCCGCCGCGCGACGGGGTCGCGTTTTTCGTCTCGGATTTCGGCCTGGCCGAGCGCGCGCCGTGGCAGGTTCCGGCGCGCCACGAGGTGCTGGATGGCGATGATTTCCGGGCGCAGATCCCGAATGCCGCGGATCCGGGCGTGGAGTGGCGGACGCCGGACGCGGAGGAGTTCGCGGTGGTTTTCCAGGAGATCCTGGAGGCGATCCAGCGCGGCGAGTTCGAGAAGACGGTGCCGGTGGTCACGGAAAACGGGCGCGCGAACGCCCGGCCAGCAAAGCATGTGGCACCGGCGATGGCGGCCTGGCCGCTGCCGCTGCAGAGCTACGGATGGATCGCCGGGGAGTCCGGATTCGCCGGGGCGACGCCCGAGTTGTTGTTTTCGCTCGATGGACCGGTGCTGGAGACGATGGCCCTCGCCGGTACGGCGCGGAGCGAGGACCTCGCCGCCTTTGCCGTTGATGAAAAGGAAATCCGCGAGCACGAATTCGTCGCAGGCACGCTGACGGACAAGCTCTCGCGCCTTGGCGAGGTCGAGCGGCAGCCCCGCGAGGCCCTGGACCTCGGGCCGATCGTGCATTTCCACTCGCCGATCCGCGTCGCGCTGCAAGGTGAAGCGGATGCGGACGATCTGATCCGGCTGTTGCATCCGACTCCGGCGCTGGGTCCGCTGCCGCGCAATGCGGCCACGCTGGCGCGGCTGGGGGAGTGGCGGAGTAGGCTGGCTGCGCCGGACTCGTTCGGCGCGCCATTCGGCGTGCGGGAGGGCGGGCGCTTCGAGGCGGTGGTGGCGATCCGCGGAATCTGGTGGAGCGGCAGGTCGCTGCGACTGCCCTCCGGTTGCGGGGTGATCGAACCGAGCAGGCTGGTGAACGAGTGGCGCGAGCTGCGACTCAAGCGCGAGGCGGTGAGGCGGTTTCTACCCGTGTGAGCGGCAGCTTACGCGTGTCATATTCGTGTCGATTTTGGTTGATTCGCCGGGAGAAACAGAAGATCATAACTGTTGGTCAGGTTTTCCATATCATCCCATCCCTACATGCTTGGGACAGAGAGTCTGATGGAATAACGCAAGATCAGGTCTCATGAATAATCCCGTTCCTACCCGCCATGGCGTGGACTTCGTCCGCCGCATTTGGGTGACGGGATTGCTATTGCTTGCGATGCCGTGTGCCGCGGCGCGGAGTGAGAATCCGATCAGCAGGCTGGCCCGGCTGGTGAATCCCGAACTGGTCTGGATGGAAGGCCGCTACGACTGGCTCGCAGAGCGCATCAGCACGATGGCGGTTTATTACGAGCATCCGTTGCGTTCGGGGATCGGGGCGCGCGGGCATCGCGAGAATCCAGACGCTCCCGATCCCCAGGTGATGGTGGATCTGCGCCGTGCGCATGAGCTGGAAAGGATTTACCTCGTTCCATCGCAGCGGGAATACATCGGGGACACCGGGATTTTCCCCCGCTTTTTCACGCTGGAGGCGGCGACGAGGCAGGACTTCTCCGATGCCGTCATGATTTTCTCCACTGGTCGCAGTGAGTTCGCCAATCCCCAGGGCAGGCCAGTAATGTTCGAGGCGGAAGGAATCCGGGCGCGTCACCTCCGGCTCACCGTGCATCGGGGACGCAACAACAAGGGGTGGATCGACAAATTCGGGCTGTCCGAAATCATTGCCATTTCCAACAAGGACGTGGTTTCGTTTGCAGCCCCGGTCACAATGACCGGTGCGTTGGACTCGGGTGGCAGTTGGTATCCGGAGGCGCTCACCGACGGGCGGATGCCGCACGGGATCTGGCATGCCGGCGTGCGGAGCGAAGAGCGGGGCGATGCCATCCTGCTTGACCAAGGCGCGGAAATCATTTCCTGGAAACTGGATTTGGGTGAGCGGCGGGCCGTGGACCGCGTGGTGCTGTTTCCCTACAAGATGACGACATCCTTTGAATCTTCGGTCATTCCCAACCGCATCCTTGTGGATGTGAGGGACCGGTCGGGCGAGGAATGGCGGACGGTGGTGGTTTGGGACAACCGGCCCGCCAGCTCGACCTGCCATACACCGGTCGTCCTGTGTCTGGACCGCGAGGAGGCCAGCCAACTGCGGGTTGTCGCGGTCGAACCTTGGCAACTGGGCAATCTGAGGATCCATGGGTTGTCCGAGATCGAGGTGTGGTCCGGCGGGGAAAATATCGCCCGCGGCCTGCCGGTGAAGCGCGTGCGCTGCCAAGCCCGCGAAGAGGTGGGTTCGCTGACCAACGGTTTCAGCAGCGAGCACATGATCGCGGGTGTGGCGGTATGGCTGGATCAGTTGAGGGATCGGATGAAGTTCGAGAACGAACTGGAAGAGTTGCGGCCACGGATTCTGGCAGTTGCGGAGGAAAGCGAGTTGAACGTGACACTCGCGTCAGCCGTGCTTGTCGGGCTTACGTTTCTGATCCCTGTTTTCTTCTATGAGAGGCGCCGGATCAATGTAAGAGAACGGATTGAAAGCATGCGGCGGAAGATCGCGGCGGACCTTCATGACGATGTGGGTGGCAATCTCGGAAGCATCTCGCTGATCGCGCGAGCGGCAAGCAAACATTTAGGGAAACTGGAGGCCTCGCCCGAACTCGTCGGTGATCTCGAAGAGGTCGAGAACATCGCCCGCGAGAGCACCCAAGCCATGCGGGACATCGTATGGCTGCTTGATCGGCGGGACGATTCGTTCGGCGACCTGGTCGAACGGATGCGGGACACTGCGGGCCGGATGTTGCGAACGGTGAACCATGAGATGGTTTGTCGTTCCAGACGTATGAATTCCAGGTTGACGCCCGACTTCAAACGCGATTTCCACATGTTTTTCAAGGAGGCGCTGCACAACATTCTGAATCATTCATCTGCGGAAAACGTATCGACTACGCTGGAGGATGACGCCAACAGGCTGGTGCTTGAAATCACGGACGACGGCACCGGCATGCGCCGGGAGACTGCCGAAGATCCCGCGACCGCCCGGAAGCTCCGGGAAAGGGCCGCGGCGATGGGCGGGGAACTCACAATCCTGAGCACGCCGGGGCAGGGCACCCGCGTGCGCCTTTCCATCCATTCGAATATCCTCACTTCCCCCCGCTAGTCACAATGAATTCCCCCGCCACAGCACAAACCACCATCCGCGTATGGCTTCTTGAGGACCATGATGTTTACGCGAAACACCTCAAGCGCCTGATTGATTCCGCTCCGGATCTGACCTGCGAGGCGCGCGCACGTGATGCGGACGGTTTGTTCGATCTCCTCGGTAAGGCGGTCCGGTGGCCCAACGTGTTGGTGCTGGATCTCGGACTGCCGGGAGGTACGAGCGGAATTGAGGTTCTGACGCGGCTGCGAGGCCAGTATCCTGATATAGCGGTCATGGTGCTGTCGTCATCGGACGAGCGGGAGAAGGTCTATCACGCCATCTGCAACGGGGCGTCCGGCTATCTGCTGAAGACAGCCGACCCCGACGAGATTCTCAACGGCATCCGCGACGTGCACGCCGGTGCCGCGCCGTTGAGTGCACAGGTGGCGGGCATGATCCTGCGCGGCTTCTCGCGGATGGGACCGCTGCGATCGAAAAGCGAACCGCTAACCAACCGCGAGAATGAGGTGCTCCGCCATTTGGTGAAAGGGCTTTTAAAGAAGGAGATCGCCGACGCGCTCGCCATATCCCAACACACGGTGGACATGCACCTGCGCTCGATCTACCGCAAGCTCCATGTGCATTCACAGACCGAGGCGGTATCGGTGGCATTCCGCGAAGGACTGGTGTGACGGGATGAAACCCGGCGGCGGCCGGACGGCTCACGACGGCCGGGCGAGCAGGTGGTCGAGGGTCATTGGCCGGTGATCACGCAGCAGGTCCACAAGCAGCGCGCGGCTCTGGAGGCGGCGTAGGTTTCGCTTGCTGGCCGGCTCTTCCATCACTTTGCGGAGGGTGGGCAGGCGGCCGCCGCCGCCTGCGGCGTCGTATGAATTCACCGCAAGGTGGTAGCGGCGGGATGGGACCAGTTCGCGTCCGTCCTTGTCCTTGATCGACGTGCAGCGTGTTTCCGCACCGCGGCCGGTGTAGGTGGCGTTGAGGCCGAGCAACGAGCGGCGTGATGCCCATCCCTCGGCGGCGATTGCCTTGAGGGCCTCCAGTGTGACCTCGGCGGTGACGATGAAATTCTCGAAGGGGATGATGTCCCACACGTCGCGGATCGTCTTGGGTCCGGCTGGCCAGGGTTCGCGGGTGAAGAGCATGCCGTGCATCACGACATCGACCGGAATGTCGCGCGAGGCGAGCCCGTCGTGGATGGAGCGGCCGATGAGGCGCTCGATATCGGTGGGGTTCTGGTCCAGGCGCTCGTGGGAGAATTCGTGCGCGAGTTCGCCGGCCGGTTCATCGAGGTGGGTCTCAGCGGCCTCGACCTCGTCGCGGGTGAGCGAGACGATGGCGGGGTCGAGCGGGATCGAGGCGTCCATTTTGGCGAGCTTTGGATCGACGGAGAGCAACTCGCGCGTGTCGCGATCAAAGGCGAGGTCCAGCCTGCCGAGGTGGATTCCGAAAAAGGACGCCTGGGTGTAGGGTGTGCCGAAGATCGATTCGTTGGGAAGCTCGCGGTGGGTGTGGCCGGCGATGATGGCGGCGACGCGGCGCGTGCCGTCGGGGCGTCGGCACAGTTGGGCGAGCGTAACCACGCGGTTCGCCTCGTCGTCACGGAAATTGCCAGGGCGCACGCCCATGTGGTTGGCGAGGAGGATCGCGTCCGGATTCTGATCCTCCACTTCGCGCAGAATCTTTTCGAAGACGGGCAGGGGGTCATGGGCCTCGAAACCGCCCAGCAGCTCGGGTAGGAACCAGTTGGGCATGCCGGGGGTGGTCATGCCGATGACGGCGATGCGGTAGCCGCCGGTCTCGCGGATGGTGTAGGGCATCACCCGCGAGCGGTCGCGCGCGTTTTCGTCCCAGGCTTCATGGCCGTCGAAGCTGCCGTTGGCGGCGAGGACGGGCATGGAGGAATGATCGACGGCGGCGTGGACCGCTTCGACGCCCCAGTCGAACTCGTGGTTTCCGATCACCCAGGCGTCGTAATCGAGGTGATTGAGGCAGTCGGTCATGATTTTGCCACGGGTGCGGAATCCAACTTCGGTGCCCTGGTAGAGGTCGCCGGCGTCGATGAGCAGCGTGCGGGGGTTTTCCTCGCGCCAGCGGCGCATCTGCGTGGCACACCGGGCGATGCCACCGAGGTTCGCGTTTCCATCGTAATCGGATGTGGGCAGCACGTTGCCGTGCAGGTCGGTGGTGTGAATGATGGAAACAATGTCGGGATTGCGGCCGGTGTCGGCCGCGGACGCGCCGCGGGCGAGCAAGGCTCCTAGACCGAGTTGGAGGAAGCGGCGGCGGTGAATGTGGGGCAGATGCATGAGGGAAATGATCGCGTCTTGCGCGAGATTATCAGATCGCCCGAAACCGGGCGATGACAATCGCTTTTTGGTGACGAATTCCGCCGTTGTCGTGAAGGATCACGGCGATTCACCGTTCGGTTCGGCCCGCATGCGGATGAATAGCCGCATTCCGTCGGGCGGCGCGGTCGGGGTCACGGTGACGGTCTCGCCGCCGTGTTCGTCCGGCGCGGAGGCCTCCTGGATGGCCTCCGTGTCCTCGCTCCAATCGACCAGATCCGACGAGGTCCAGACGGAATAGGCGGCGCCGGTGAATTCGGGACTGCGGCGGGTGTAGGTGAGCCTGAAACCGGCATCTGGTGCGGCGATCGCGTCGATCATGATCGGCTGCTGGTTGGCTGGGTTTGCGGGATCGAGGCCCCAGAGACGGAGTTCGTTGTGGGTCATGAGATGCCCGTTGGAGCGGCCCCCGGGATCGGAAAGATCCATCTCCGGCCACATTGAGGCCCATGCCGAGTAGTCGTCCTCCTCAAGCGGCGTGGGGTAACGGACGATGACGATGCCGGAGCCGCCATTGGCTCCGGTTTTGCTGTTGTTCCCGCCACCACCACCGCCACCGGTGTGGGGTGTGCCTTGGGCGGGATCGGTCGAGTTGTTGCCGCCATGGCCGCCGCCACCCTCACCGCCGTCGCCATACTGGCTGTGGCGCGAACCGCCGCCGCCACCACCGCCGGCGAAATACCGGATGGTTCCGTCGATATCGAACGAGAGGCCGCCGCCGCCATGTCCGCCAACTTTCGCGTTGGTCATCGCCGTGGCGGGCGCGCCCGCGCCGCCGCCGCCGCCCGCACCGTCCTCCCCGTTGGAGTTCCAGGCCGCACCGATGTGGCCGTGGCCGCCGCTTGGTGAGACGGGCTGCAGGGCGGAGCCTCCGTCGTCGCCACGCCCGCCGCCGCCGGAGCCGCCGTCACGCCCGCGCATGTTGCCGCCGGAGCCACCGCCACCGCCGAGCGCGTTGAGGGTGCCGAAGCTCGAATGATGGCCGTTTTGCCCTGGTGTGTTGCCGGAGCCTCCACCGGAGCCGCCCTCGCCCACGACGACCGATACGGTGCCGGTGATGGTGTGGCCGCTCCGGTAAACCAGACCGCCCGCACCGCCGCCACCACCGCCGGCCATTCCGAATGCGGTGGAGCTGCCGCCGCCGCCGCCACCGGCGACGACCAGCACATCGACATCGAGCGCACCGCCATCGACGACCTCGAACGACCCGTCCGCCCCGGATGTGAACGTGTGGATGAAGTGGCCGTCGCGATAGGAGATGTCCCCGCCGATGGCGAGCGGATCGACCGGTGGTGGTGTCTCGCGGAAGGTGGCGGTGAGGGTAAACGGCGCGGCGGGCATCGCCAGCGTCGTTTGCGGCGCGTGGACGTCGGCGATTCCGCCAATGCCGGCGGAGTCGCCCGTCCAGCGGTCGAAGATCATGCCGGATGGCGGCGGGGCGGCCGAGATTTCGACGAATTCACCGGCCATGAACTCGCCATCGCCAGAGCCATCGATCACGGTCAGGAGATAGCGGGAGGGCAATACCTCGAACGTGATTTCCGCCTCGTCAACCAGGCCGTCGGCGTCCGTCACGGTGAATGTGAGGCGATCTTGGCCGACGAAACCGGCGTCCGGGCTGTAGGTGATTTCCGGGAGCTGGCCGGTGAGGGAGCCATGGGCGGGTTGGCGGGTGACGGCGAAGCCGAGGCCGCCGCCCAGCGGATCTTCGCCGGTGAGGGCGACGTTCGCGGCCGCGTTTTGGTCTAGCTCCATGGTCTGCGCATGCGCGACGGGAACCAGGTCCGTCATGCCGGAGATGACATCGTGGAACGTGTTGGCGATGCGGATTTCATTGACGGCGTTGCCGTGGCGGATGGTGCCGAAAGTGAGCGTATCGAGTGTGTCAGGGTTGATCATCGAGGTGGCCGAGACGGCATTCGCATGGAAGACGTCCTCGGTCATTTCCTGGTTCTCATTGAAAAACCAGGTGCTCACGGTGGCTTGGGATTCGCCGAATTCGAGTCTGAGGATGACGATGTTGTCGGAGTTGGATCCCAGGACGGGGTTGGTGTTCGGATCGGGGTGTGGTGTCGATTGCGTGCCGCCCTCCCAGAAGAGCGGGTTGAGACGGCCGTCGCCGGTGAGTTCAGCCCCGTGGCCCACACCGATGCCGTTGGCGGAGTTATTGAGCGTCCGCCCGCGCTCGACAAAGTAGCCGTTGTTGCTGGTCAGCGCGATCCAGGCGGATGAGTGGAAGCCCGGGTCGGGCAAGTGCCAGACCGCGCTGAGCCACAGCACACCGTCGTTCTCCGCCGCCATTTCCCCGGCGCTGCGGGCGAGGCGGCGGTGCGAGTTGAGCCGGTCGTGTCCCATTGGCTGGCTCGACCAATCGGAAAGACCGGCATAGCCGCCGCGTGTGGGCAGGTTGTTGACCTGACCGTCCCAATCGGGGCGTCCATCTCCGAGGTTTCCGCCGAAGAGCCCGTCCTCGTTGCCGTGATGGTCGTAGATGAAGGCCTCTCCGCCGTTGCTGCCGGCGGTGTTGTTCGCCCACGGGCCATCCCAGCCGATGCCGCCGTCACGCCCGGCGAGGCGCCCGGCGACGGGATCGTTGACGACTGGATAGTCGAACGGTTCATAAACCACGATTTCCGGCGGCCGTTCGAGAACGGTGAAGGTGATGGTGGCAGAGGAAGTGAGGCCGCCCGGATCCATGGCCTCGAATACCAGGCTGTCGTCGCCGCTGAAAAACGCGTCCGGCGTATAAGTGATCGCCGGTGGTGTGCCGGAGATGGTCCCGTGGGCGGGCGGCGTGGTAATGGTGAAAGTGAGTTCGTCGCCCTCGGGATCGGTGGCGTCAAGCAAGACGGAGGCGGGGACTCCGCGCTTCACCGAAACCGTTCCCGGATAGGACGTTGGCGGCAAATTCACCGGTAGTGATCCATCGTCGTCCAACAAGGTCAGTTCGACTGTTTCCGTGACTTCGGTGAGGTTCCGCGAGTCGGACATCGTGACCTCAAATCGGTATTCGCCGGGCAGCGGCTGGATGGTAATCTCGCTCTCCGCACCGTCAGCGGTTCCGTTTCCGGAGAAGCTGACCGCGCCGGGGCCGTGGATCTTGCGCCAAGTGAAGACGCTGTCGCCCCGGGCATGGTCGTGGGATGTGACGCGCAGGATGGCGGAGTTGGCCGGCAGCATGAGCTCGGGGTTGTCCGCGGTGACGGATTCGATCGACTTGAGTGGCGTGAGCTGGCGCGGGTTGCTATCCGCCGCGATGGCGTCGAGCACGGCCTGCGCGGCCTCACTGACGGCCTGCCTCTGTGCGGCGTTGCCGTCGGTGGCGTTGAGGAATGGAATGACCTCGCCGATCACGTCGGGTTCTGGCGCGAAGGTGGTGTAGGAGGCGGCGTATTTTTCAAGCGTGCCGAGCGCTTCGGCCCGGCTGCCGGCACGGGTCTCGATCACGTTCCTCAGTGTGGTGGGCACGCCCTCGGCGATGTCGAAGCGTTCGAGGAGGTCCGCGCCGCGCTGGCGCACGGAGAAGGCGAACATGCGGTCCGAGGGTGCGAATTCGAGCACGGAATCGACGACGGCGTCGGCCACGCCGAGCATGTCGGTCTCGTTTAGGATTGGATAGATCCACTGTAGGTTGTTGCGGGTGAAGCCGAGCGGGGAGTAGGCGGACGCGCGGATCGCCGGGTAGAGGAGTTCGCGATCCACGCCCGAAATGTTGTTCCAGAGGATGCCGCGCGGACCGTAGGCGTTGCCCCCGTAGAAGAGGAGGGTGGAGAGGCGGCCGTTGGCGAACTGGAGCGGGTCCTCGTCGTTGATCGGATACCAGGGTTTCGCGGTTTCGGCGGCGGCGGCGAGGATTTCCCCGAGCACCGACTGGCGCGCGTGGTTCGGCAGGTAGCGCAGGGCTTCGGCGGCGGAGTAGCGGACGTGGTTTTCCGGGTTGTTGAGCAGGCCGGCGAGCACCCGGGCGGACGCGGCATCTCCGATTCTGCCGAGCGCCACGCAGGCTCCGGCGCGTGCATGTGCAGGCCCGGCGGCGTTTTCGGCGATGCTGTGGAGCAGGTTGATCTGGCTTGTCCTCAGATTGTGGGTCCCCAGGACGACGGCGGCCTGGTGCCGCACGCGCGGCGACCAGCTTCCGGTGTCGGTGATCAATTGGTTTGCGTTGCGTGTGTCCGGATCGTATGCGCCGGCTTCCGCGGCGGCGGCGACGTCCGCCTCGTCCAGCTCGAGATCGGTGCGGTGGCCGCGCCCGGTGATGTGGAGTTCGCGCAGCGGCAGCGCGTAAACGAGCAGGGCGGCGGTGGACATGCGGAAATTGTGGTATTGGGATCCGCTGTCCGGCCCCTCGCCATTGAGGTTGTCGTATGCGAACGCGCCGTTCCAGCGGCGCGCGAGGTCGAGGTGCCACGAGATGCCGCGGAAATGTTCCGCGGCGGCGGCCTCGCCGCCGACGGCCGCGCCGATGGGCGCCCAGAGGTAGTGGAAGAATGCTCCGGTGTGTCCGTGCTCGCGCTCGGATGGCGCGGCGGTGGCCATTTTCGCGAAGAACCGGCCTTCGTCGGCGCGGTGCTCTTCCAAGGTGAAGCAAAGCGCGGCGAGTCCGCTGCGACCGTTGCCTTCGTGGGAGGGGGAGGGTTCGTGCTCGCCATACGGGATCGCGCCGCGGCCGGCGTAGGATGCGAAGAACCGGCTGGAGCGCTCGATAGCGGGCTCGATCGAGGGGTGGTCGATGCCGCACTCGCGGGCCAACAGCAGGCCCAGGAAGCACGGCATGCCGGAGGAGTTGACCGGGCCGTAAACGCCACCCATCGGGCCGTTCGGGCTGCCGTCGGGGAATTTATCCGCAAAGATGTGGCCGACCGTGCCGAAGAGGCTGGAGTTTTTCGCAAAATTCACGGCATAGGCCTCGACGCCGGGAAGCACCGCCTCATCGCCGGTGGCGAGGTAGTATTCGGCAAGGAAGATGAGCGTGTGGCCACGTTCCCAGGTAACCATGGAGGTGGCGTCTCGCTCGTCGGACATCATTTGTGCGCGGGTGGCGGCATTCGGCACGCGGGCGCGGGCCTCATTGCGCACACGCGCCAAGTAATCGGGATTCCCGCTGGCCAACAGCGAGAGACCACCGAACGAGTAGCGTCCGGAGGATTCGTTGTTGAACACCCATTGGGCTCCCTCGGTGAGGATTTGCTCGGATTTCGGGCAATCGTAGGGCGCGGTGTCCGAATATGCGCCCATCGTCCGCAGCGTGATTTCGACGGTGGAGGTGGTGCCGGAGCGCCAGCGCAGCAGGCGCAGGGTGGCGGGCGAGCGGGCCTCGGCATCGGCGATGGCCAGGGCGAGGGATTTCCGTGCGTCGGCCGAGAACGGGGCGGGGGCCGCGCCGGTGCCGTCCGCTCCGAGGATCACGTCGTTTGGGGCCAGCACGCCGTGGGCGGGGGAGCCGTTATCAACCGCGGTGACCTGGATTTGCCGGCTCTCGCTGGTGTCGGCGCGGCGCTGACCCTGGTTCACATGATAAACCCAGCCGCGCATGCCGGTGGGACCGAGGTTGATGGTGCGGTTGTTGTTGCGCACGCCACCGTCGGTGAGGTCGGGCGGTGCCGCAATGGCTGTCATCAATGGCAGAATGACCAAAAAGCAAACCAGAGGCAGCAGCCATTTTCCATGAGCTTCCCGCAGGGTGCGACGGTATGTGGGGATTTCGTGACAGCGTCGGGAAACCACACCGTCAAATTGTATTATGATCACTCGTCAATACACACACGTCCGACTATCGATATCAAGCTTGATTTTGTGTGCCATTGTAAACAGGATTTCCCGCTGAAATAATGATTGCGCTTTGTCCTCACGGCAGCCTTGCGGATGGATAGGATGGGGCATCCGCCTTTGCGGGGCTGGATCGGCCTTTCCAGAGTCATGAAATCCTACGGGAGAGGATCGAAGCAATCAAGGTGGCCGAAGCACCCGAGGATGCATGGTTGCATGGATCACATGGGTGAAGCGGATGAAACCACGTGAAGTGAAACGCCATCATCATGGCGTCGGGCGTGTGTCGCCGATCCTGAGGAAGGCGTTCGGCTTTCCGGTCACGTCGAGCCGCGCCTCGATGGTTTCCACCCCATCCACGGAATCCACGACGCGCTCGTCGAGCGGCGCGGTCCAGTCGTCGAGGTCGAACGAGGCGCTGGCGCGCACGCCGTGACCGGCGGGCATGTTCTCAAGCCGCGTGTATGTCATGACGATCCAGTTGCCCTCGCGGCGCATTTCGCCCTGGCCCCGGCTGTTGGGGTTGTTCGGGTCGCTGCCGCGCAGCCATTCGCGCCAGTTTTCGAGGCCGTTGCCATCGGCGTCGGCATCGGGGCCGGAAACCGACGGGTCCGCCAGCTCCTCGGGGTTGAAGTGCATCTCCCGCCACGCGTCGAGACCGAGCGTAAAACGTGCGGTGACCACCTTGTTGGAATCCATGAGGATGGATTCGGACGCTTCCCCGCCGGAAAGGTCTCCATCCCAGCCGTCGAAGGTCCAGCCGGGGAGGGGGGTTGCGGTGAGTTCGGCGGTGGACCCGGCGACGTGGATTCCGTCATCGACGGACTGTTGCACGGTGCCGCCGCCGCGGGTGAATACGGTCAGTGCGGCGGTGGAGATGAAGTTGGCTTCCACGGATTTGTCGGAATCCATGACGACCAGCGTTTCTCCGAGCGAACCGACCGCGTCGCCGCCCCAGCCGATGAAACGCGCGCCTTTGCCGGGGGTGGCCACCATGGCGATTCGTGCTCCGTGCGGATGATATTCGGCGTTCTGATCGGCACTCACGGTGCCGTCGCCATTCGCGAGGAGTTCCAGTTTGCGCTGGGGAATGCGGACCACCGGGCCGGACGAGATGGAGATGTTGTTCGCGCGGTTTTTCTCCAGCAGTTTCCGGTCGGGGTCCAGCACGACGACGAGATGTGAATCGCCGGGGCGGATATGGTTCGGAAGTTGGAAGCGGAGATCCACCGCGGTCTCCTCACCCGGCTCCATCATCGGGACGTCCAGTTGAATGCGGCCGATATGGATGTCGTTGCCATCGCCGAAGAAGCCATCCGCGGAGAGCCAGCCATCGACATCCACCTCGCCGCCGAAAGGCACCCCGCCCGGATTGCGCAGCACGGCGGGGGCTTGCACGTCGTCGCCCACGCCCAAGGTGGCGATGGCGGGCGGCGACAACTCCAGTTCGATATCGCGCTCCGACCACTCGACCACACGGCCATCCCCGAAGAGGAACAGGCGGCCATCGTGGGTCGCTGCCCATTGAGTTCCGCGTGGCGGGCGCGGAATTTCCCGCCACGATTGCCCGTCGGGCGTTCCCCGGAAAAATTCTCCTGCGTCAACCGGCGAGGCCAGGAGGAAGCCGTCATCCGTGGGTGCCACCCAGTAGCGTGCGTTGCTGAAAAATGTTGAAAAGCCGTCGAATGACTGCCAGTTGATGCCGTCGCTGGAGAAGACCGGCCTGTCCCAGCGGTTCCAGACCACCAATTGTCCGTGGCCCTCGACGTGGAAGTAGTCGTTGTTGGAATTTTGCATGCCGTTGGGACCCTGGTCCGTCCAATTGATGCCATCCGGCGAACTCCAGCAGCGGGAAGGCGCTCCTGGGGTGGCGGCTCCGAAGACCAGCCATTGGTCGTTGAACCACGCCACGGCGCGGGCGGTGGCGATGCCGGGGTTGGCGACCGGCTGCCAGCTCTGGCCGTGATCGGTGGAGCGGAAAAGGGCGGCGTCCGAGCCGACCGCGAGCCATTTTCCCGTGCCGTCGCCGGCGACATCCACAATGCGATGGTCGGCGAGGGCGGGAACGGACTGCCAATCGACGCCGTCCACACTGCGAAAAACCACATGGTCTTGACTGAACCGATCATCAGCCGTGGCGAGGGCGGTGTCCGCGGAGACCCGCAGCCGGTTGAAGTCCAAGTTGTTCGGCACCGCCTGTTCATCGGCTTTGGACGGGGACCACGAGGCTCCGTCATCCGCGCTGTTCAGCAACATGCCATGGGTGCCGGCGAGCAGAATCCTCGACCCGAGCTTCGCCATCTGCCTGCCCACCTGTAAGGATGAATCGGCAAGGTCGGCGGTGCCCGCGAAGTCCTGCCGCCAAACGACGCCGTTGTTCGACGACCACGCGGCCCCGTTGTCATCAATCACCAGGATCCGGTCCCCATTGGAAGCAAGGCGGGTGCCGATCGGCAGGACGGGTCCGCCCTGGGCGTTTTTCCAGGAAACGCCATCCATGCTCCACGCCATGCCATCCGCCCCGCGGGCGATGTATCGGCCGAGTGCGTGGATCACCGTGCCGCTGGCTATGCTTGGCGAGAGGGTTTGCCACGAACTTTCCACCGTGGCACTGGCGCTGTAGAGATACTCGTCTTCGGAACCGACGAAGAAACGCCCCTCCGCATATGCCACCTCCACGCCGGCCGCGGGCGCGGCAGGGAGGTTGGATTCGGACCATTCCCTGCCACATTGGTTGAGCGCCACACACGTCCATCGCTCGCGGCGATCAGGAACACTCCGTTCGCATGGAGCATGTCGATGGCGAATTTCTGCCCCGGCAGCGGCTCGATTCCGGGAATCTCCGTCCAATTCCAGCCGCCATCCGCGGTCCAAACCATTCTTATCCCGGGCGAACCGGTGTGCAGTGATACAATCACCCCGTTGCTTCCGATCATGGCATGGTTTGAGGATGCGCCGAAGCCGACGTGGCTCCAATTGATCCCATCGACTGATGTTTTTTGGTAGTGGGCTCCGGATGCCCTCATCATGACCAGAAAGCGCCCACCGCTGAAAACCACCGGCTGCGGAATCGAGCGAATGTTATTTATTCTGTGACCCACCTGCACCCAGTTCACGCCGTCGCTCGAGGTGTAAAGATACCCACTTCCAGACTGGATGACCAGTGAGCCGTTGCCGGAGGCGATCCCCATGAGCTTGCCGGTGAACGAGGGCAGCAGCACCGGTTGCCAGTTGATGCCGTCGGTCGAGCGCATCAGCCCGGTGCCGCCCGCCGCGTAATACGCGCCGTTGAACTCGACCAGCGCCGCATTCGGCAGGTATTCCCTGCCCGCGCCGGATTCCAACAGGTTGCGCGCCTGTTCAGCGACGGTAAAGACCCGCAGCTCGTCGCTTCCGACCAGGCCCGAAGAATCCGTGGCACGGAGAATGATGGTGTGGCCCTTCGGGTTTTCCACCCGGAAGCGGAAATGGAATTCCCCCGCGTCCGCGGTGCCGATCAGTTGGCCGTCCACATGACACTCGAGTGTGACCGGCCCGCCTTCCGGGTCGAACGACTCGCCGGTGATGTCCAGCCATGATCCGGCGACCGCGGCGCTATCGTGGACGGGTAAAGTGGTCCGCACCACGGGCGCGGCGCCGCCCGGCGGCGGCGATCCCGCCTGGAGGATGGCGCCGGCGTCGGTGTATGCGACGAGCTGGTCGAGCCCGGTCGCGAAATCCACGATCCCTTCCGGTGTGGTCGCGGGGAACCATGAGATGCCGTCGGTGGAAAACCACAGCGATCTCAAATGGCTGCTGTTCCGCACCATGGCGACCAGATTGCCGGCGAATTGTCCGAGCTTCAGAACTTCCTTGTTGGCGAGCCGATTGGTGGCGTCAAGCGGGACTTCCTCCCAGCTTGTTCCATGATCCGCGGACTTCCATCCCCTTACATCGGCCATGTGGGACGGCAGGTTTTCCAAACCGTAGAGTCCGCCGTCAAACGGCACGATGAAGCCGGCCTGACCGTTGGACTTCGTCCAGTTCACACCATCGTCCGAGTAGTGGACATAGCCGTATCCCAGGTAGGTATCCACGGCACAATTGGTGAGCAGCCACCGGCTGCCGGAACGGCTCAAAGCGGGAGCCGGATCGATGGTGGTGTGTGTCATCGCCGGTGCGTCGGCAACTTCGTCCCATGAATCCCCGCCATCTGTGCTGCGGTAGAGCTTCCTGTCGGCGATCGCGAGCATGGTGCCGTCGATTTCCTCCATTGATGTGACCGTGTTCGGCAGTCCGTTGGCGACAGGGGTCCCAGGCATGACATGGGGCAGCAAGCCCTTGGCCGGGCCGTCGTCGTTGTTGGTGTGGTGAAGAGTGCCCCAGAAGTATCCGCCACCAAAGCCGACCAGTGGATAAGCCTCGACCGGCTCCGCACCGAATTCCCTGGCTCTGCCCCACGGGCGCATCCTGCGCCAGTTGGTACCGTCACCCGAGACCATGGGACGGAGATTCCGGGTGCTGACAGGTGCGTTTCTCAAGACGAAGAAACGATTGTCCTGGAACACGATCTGGGACGGGACCGTGACCGAGCCGCCGAACGACTGAAGGTCCGCCGGCTCGGTGAGGCTGCCGAGGAAACCCCGCTCCGTGCCGTAAACCACGCGGTCGTTGAACTTCCGGTAGGCGGTAACGAAATCTCCCGTTTTGGGGCTGAGGAACTTTTCCGTGGCGGTCCAGGGATCGGCCCCCCATGCGTAGGACAGTCCATGAGACGTGTTTCCGCCCATTGACACGAAGTCCCCGTTGAAATCGATGCCGTCCGGCCACGCATTTGCGGCATGCTCCGTCCAGTTGATTCCATCCTCCGAAGTCCATCCACCATGGTGCCTGGCGAAGACGACAAACCCGTTATCCCAGCGTGTGGCTCCCCGTGTTGATCTGGGCGCGGTCGCGATCGGCGGCAGGTCGATCATGGACCAGTCGGCGCCATCCTCGCTGCGCAAGACCCGCGGAGGATACGCATTGGAGCCGCTGCCGACGATGATCGCGTTGGAATC
>SLAV01000288.1 GCA_007126655.1 Haloferula sp.
CTCGAAGGTGGTGACGACGAGGGGCGTCGCGCCGTGGGCGCGGGGCATGGCGGAGGCGTAATAGGTGGCCTTGCCGGGGATGACCCACTCGGGCGCATGGTTGTAAGCGACGAGGTAGGCTTCCGGGCGGCGGCATGCGGTCATGCCGAGGCCGGCGAGGGCGGTGGAGGCCCCCATGAGCTTGAGGAACGAGCGGCGGGTGGTTTCGGCCTCTTCGGCGTTGGCCATTTCCGCGGCTCCGCGCGGAAACTCGCGATCGAGCCATTCGCGGAATTCGGGGGTGTCTTCAAGCTGGCCGGGGCTGCGCCAGGAAACTGTGTTTTCGTCGGCCGGGACTTCGGGGTGGTGCCAGATGCGCTTGCTCATGGGTGGCAGTCGGGAAAAGAGATTGGGAAATTGGGAAATCGGGAAATTGAGGGATCCCGCGATCGTCAGTGGTGGCAGGTGGCGCAGCTTTCCTTGGGCTGGACGTCGAATTTCTCAACGAGCCGGAGGCCGAGCTGGCGGGTGGTGGTGATCGAGTCGTCCTGAACGTAGCGGGCGACATCGGCATCGCCGTATTCGAAATTGAAGACCTCTTCGAGCGGGCGGATGTGATCTTCCGGGGCGCGGTGGCATTCGAGGCACCATCCCATGGAGTGGCTTTCGGCCTGGTAAACGACCTCCATTTCGTGGACGTCGCCGTGGCAGCTCTGGCAGGAGATGCCCCGGTTGACGTGGGCGGCGTGGTTGAAATAGACGTAATCCGGTGATTTGTGAATGCGCACCCATTCGATCGGCTTGCCGTCGTATCCGGGGAAGGAAGGGTTCATGGCGCGGTGCAGCGGCTCGAGTTTCGGGCTGTCGCGCTGGACGTGTTCGTGGCAGTTCCAGCAGGTGTTTGCGGTGGGCACGTTCGAATGGCCGGAGACGTCCACGAACGAGTGGCAGTAGCGGCAGTCGATGCCGAGCTGGCCAACGTGGATGCTATGGGAGAATGGAATGGGTTGTGACGGCTGGTAGCCAACGACCTGCGCCTTGGGTGTGGCATAGTAGGCGAATGCGGCAACAACGCCGGCTGCGACGGACCCGGCGCAGACGGCGATTTTCAATGGGAGTAGATTCGTCCAGCGGGGAAAAAAATTGGCCATGGCAAATGTAATGCGGAGCGGGAGACTGGAGCTTGTGAAAAATTTCACAAGCCAAATTAGCGATTATTACCGGTCGGATTTGGTGGTGCGGGGAGATTGCAAATCCGCCCTTGGTTGGCAACAGGAAAATGGCTTGGGAAGGGCTATTTCGATGGGTTTTTATTGATGCGACAACGTCTCAATAACCCCGGCCTTTTTGGGTGATCAGGTGTTCCAAGTGAGTCCCTGTTTTTTGCGCCAGGTGCGGTATGCCGCGGCCTGTTCTTTTTTGGTGAGTTGGAGGCGCGCGGGGTCTTCGGCGATGAAGCGGTCGAAATCGGAATTGGGTGTGGGATCGTTCGCGGGTGGGGATCCGGAAGCGGCTGTGGCAGTTCGGACTGGTTTCGCGCTGGATTGGGCGAGCTGGCGTGAGATGCGGGAGAGGACGGTCAGGATCCAGAGAAGCAGGAAGAGTGCGACGCAGAGGAGGACGATGATGGTGATGGCGTGTGCGCCGGTGATGAGGTGTGTGTCGGTCATGATGATTCGGAGTTTGTTTTTTCCGCTTCCGGATCCCGGGAGACGTGGCTGTGTACGGCTCCGTCGATGAAGCGGGTGACGATTTCAGCGCTGGCGCGGGCGTCGGCGGCGGAGCGGAGAAGGCTGCCCTCGGGGGTGGTGGTGACGGAGAAGCCACGCTGGAAGGCGGATTCGGGGCCGAGGGTGCGCAGGATGTCGCGCAGCCGGGCTGCTGCGGCCCTGCGTGTATCGAAGCCGGCGGTGGCGGCGCGTTTGGCGCGTGAGTGGAGGTCGCGCGCGCGCTCGTGGGCGCGGTCGAGGATGCGCTCGGGGTGGAGCATGCGGTGGCGGGCGGAGATTTCGCTGAGGCGTGCCCGTTGGTCGCGAAGGCGGGTGCGGGTGGCGGCGGCAAGGCGTTGCTGGAGCGTGTCGAGCCGGATGATGGATTGGTCGAGCGGACGGGTGGCGTCGCGGGCGAGGAGGGTGTTGCGGATGGCGTTGAGTTCGAGGCGGGCGCGGGTGAGGGCGGTATCGGTGTGGCGGCGGGCGCGCTGGTGGAGGCGGGTGATTTTTTCCTTGAGTTCGCGGGCGTCGGGCACGGCGAGTTCGGCGGCGGCGCTGGGAGTTGGGGCGCGCTGGTCGGCGGCGAAGTCGGCGATGGTGAAATCGATTTCGTGGCCGACGGCGGAGATGACTGGGATCGGGCACGCGGCGATGGCGCGGGCGACGGTTTCCTCGTTGAAGCACCAAAGGTCTTCGAGCGAGCCACCACCGCGGCCGACGATGAGGAGGTCGCACGCGGGGTGGCCGGATGCGGACGGGTCGGAAAATTCGCGGATGGCGCGGGCAATCTCGTGCTCGGCCCCGGCACCCTGGACGCGGACCGGGAAGAGGACGGGGCGGATCCAGGGGGCGCGGCGGGCGAGGACGTTGAGGATGTCCTGGATGGCGGCTCCGGTGGGCGAGGTGACGAGGCCGATGGTGGTGGGAAAACGGGGCAGCGGTATTTTCCGGGCGGGATCGAAGAGGCCTTCGGCATCGAGTTTGCGCTTGAGTGCCTCGAAGCGGGCCTGGAGGTCGCCACGGCCGGCGGGTTCGGCTTTTTTGACGATGATCTGGAGCTGGCCGCGGGCCTCGTAAACGGAGGTTTCGGCGAAGACGCGGACGAGGGCGCCGTCTTCGAGGGATTCGGCTCCCGGTCGCCGCCTGGCACCGAACATGGCGCACTGGATTTGGGCGCTGCCATCCTTGAGCGAGAAATACCAGTGGCCGCTGGCCTGCTTGCGGAGGTTGGAGACCTCACCCTCGACCCAGACCTCGCCGACGTTGATTTCGAGCGCGTTGCGGATTCGTCGCAGGAGCCGGGTGACGGAGATGGCGCGAGATTCGGGATTCCGGGTTTGCGCGCCGCCGTTCATGGGAATGACTTTGCGGCAGGTTGGCGGGCGGATCAATGCGGAAGCCGGGGGCAGGCGGGTAATGGCCGTTCGCCCTGGGTCCGTCGGGCGTTGGTATTGAAAGAATTGATGCGATTATGGCGTCACATTCCGGTGTCAATCATCATGAAATCGGCCCTTTATGTAGTCACCGCCCTTGTTTTGCCGCTGCTGGTTCCTGCGGGCGCGGATGCGGCTGATGTGACGGATTTATACCGGATCCGCGGTGCCGACACCCCGGTCGGGGAATTGATTGAGGACGGATCGATCGTGGTGGGGCAGCGGATGGGGAGCGGCCCGGTGCCGGGTGCGCGGGTGGTGGTGAACCACAGGCGGCTCGAGGAGCTGACGGGGCGGCTGCCGGACATGGACCGGTCGCGGATCCGCGGAATCCAGCATTTTTCGGGGCACGGGAACCGGAGGAACATGGACATCTGGGGGCGCTGGTATCAGGAGGACGGCAACACGCAGGTTTTCCGGGTGCACGAGGGTGACTGGCAGTTTCGCGACCCCGATCCCGACGATGCGCGGCCGGGGCGCATCGAGGCATACACGAATTCGACGGCGATCGAGGAAGGGACGTGGCTGGAGTGGGAGGGGACGATCACGATCATCGAGCCGCACGCCGGGGTGATGTTCCAGTTGTTCCATGAAGGGCCGCAGTTGTGGTCGTTTCATCTCTTGATGGGTAGCAACGGGGATATCAATTTCCACCGTCGGAGGGACGAGCCGGGCAAGGAACGGCGGATCCTGGTGGCCGAGAACCGGGTGGGCAGGCCGATCCGGTTGAAGGTCCGCAGCAACGCGCGGGATTACGAGATTTACAAGAAAGAGCCGATGTCGGACGGAGCATGGGAGTTTGTGACGGATGGTTCCTACCAGCGCGGCAGGGACAACAAGGTGCAGTTCCGCTGGGGTTGGTATATGGGGCAGCGACCGCGCGGCGGGCGGGTGCGGAATGACGCGATGTATTTTGTTTCCGGAACGACGGTCCGGACGTCTTCGGAGGGACCGCGGAGGGATCGGGCGGTGGCGGACGAAGATGAGGGTGTGCAACCGGTGATGCGGACCTGGACGGATGTGGACGGTCGCGAGATCCGCGCGAGACTCAGGGGGCTGGATGACGAAACCGCGGAAATCATCCGGGAAGACGGGCGGGTGTTCCGGGTGCCCTTCGACAGGTTGTCGGATATGGATCTGGATTATCTGAAGCGTTACGAGGATGACGATGATCTGATTGATTTTTGATACGCTGCCCCAACACGAAACGGTGCGGCGGCCGGGGTTGTGCGGGATATTGAGGCTGGCCAGGGGAGCGGGTGGGCGGATAGGGTCGCGGGCGTGACGTGGATGGCATTGCTTGAGCCTGCGGGCCTTGTTGAACGGGGCGGCCCCCTGGTGTGGGTGCTGCTGGGAATTGGCTTCGTCGGCACCGTGGCGGTGGTGGAGCGGATGTTTTTCTTCCATCGCGCCAGGATCAACGTGGGCGACCTGCTGGTGGGCCTGGCGCACCATATCCGGCGGCGTTCGTTCGCGGAGGCGTTGCACCAGGCGGCCCGCGCGCCGGGGCCTGTGGGACGGGTGGCGCATGCGGCGCTGTTGCGATATTATCTGGGGCGCGGCGAGTTGCGGGATGTAACGCGGGAGGCGGCGCAACTCGAGGTGCCGCATATCGAGAAAAACCTGCGCGTGATTCTGGGATGCGCGCTGCTGGCTCCGCTGGTGGGGATGTTGGGCACGCTTTTGGGCATGCTTGAGACCTTTCAGCGCGTGAGCGAGCAGGCGGGATTCACCGGCCCGGCGGAGCTTTCGGGCGGCGTTTTCACCGCATTGATCACTTCGGTGATCGGACTGACGGTGGCGACGCCACTGTATTTGTTTTATCTTTATTTCCTGGGTCGGGTGAAGCGGCTGATCCACCGCATCGAGCGGGTGGGCATCGAGATGGTGCATTTGATCGCGGACACGCGGGAAGAGGAGGAATACGCGCCGTTCCGGGATGAGACGAACGCGGGCCGGAAGCCCGCGAAAAAGCGGAAGACATGAAGCTGGATAGCCATCTGCCCGAGCGTCCCGGCCTGCTTCACGCGATGCCGGTATTGGACATTTTCGCCCTGTTGCTTTTGTTTTTCCTGATGGGGCCGTCATTCGTGCTGCAGTCGGGCGTGCGGGTGGAAGCGCCGCCGTCGCGTTTCCAACTGGAACGCTTCGAGGATGCGCTGGTGGTGACACTGGCGGCCGGCGCGGTGGATTCTCCGCCGACAATTTATCTCGGGAGGGAGCAGGTGACGCGGGACAGCTTGGTGGCGCGGCTGGAGGTTTTGCGTGAAGAGGGGCTCACGACCCGGGCGATGGTGCTTTTGAAGTCGGACGAGAGGACTCCGGTGAGGGTGGAGAGGGAGATCGCGGAGGTGATCCTTGAGACGGGCTTCCGGCTGGCGCTGGTGGGCAGCCGCCCGGACGGAGCCGGGATGCCGCCACAACCGCTTGAGGAGGAATGATGCCGAAGAAACGCACGGAATTCCATGGTGAAGCGGGGACCGGGCCGCTGTTGTTCGACTGGAGGGATCGGCGGACTCCGTTGACGGGGATGTTACGCGCGCTGGCCGTGGCGACGGTGGTTTTCGTGCTGCCATGGATGGCGTTGCGGCTGCAAGTGGCCGCACCGCCGGTGGATGAGTCGCGCCGGGCCTCGATGATGTTGCTGGCGCCGGGTAACGATCCTTTGCAGTGGTCGGAGCTGGCTCGCGAGCGTGGCCCCGCGCCATCCCGGTTCGATCCGGCGGAGTGGAGCGCCTCGCGTGAAATGATGGATACGATACTGGCACGTGCGGCCGCGCGCGCGATTCCGGCGCATGAAACTGAATTCGAGGATTTTCCGGATGAGCCGCCGCCTGCCGGAGTGTCGATGGTGATGAAGGGATCGCGGCATCTGCCGCCGGTCGCGGCTCCGGTGTTCAAGGCGGTTGAGCCGACGGAGGTGCGCTCGCGACCCGTTCTTCATCCACTTTCCGGCAACGCGGAGCGACCGCCGGAGCGAAGCCCGGAGTTCCATGGAGAGGTGACCCCGGAGATGGCGTCGCATCCGTGGAGGTTCCTGCTGCAGGTGGGGGCCGACGGCGAGGTGAGGCATGCGGTGGCGCTGACTGGCCACAACACGCCGGGCCGCTCGGAGTTGACAGACTGGCTGCGGGCCCATCGGTTTGCTGCGTATGATGGTGACGGCGGCCGTTGGGTCGCCATGGCGGTGACCTTTCACAATCAACCGACCCATGGAACTGACGGTCCCTGATTTCGTGCTGGCGGTGTTGTTGTGCAGCGGGTGCGCGGTGCTGGCAATGGCATCGGTATCGAGATGGCTGCATGCGCGCGAGGAGGCGCGGGCGGCGGGTGACCGGTTGGTGTGCCGGCTGTGTCTGCATGCATTTGTTGATGAAGGCCGCCTGCCGCGCGGGCGGGTGATCGACTGCCCGGTCTGCGGAACGGCGAACGAGAAGGGCGGATGAGGCGATTCCCGGCCCTGGCCGAACGCGATACGAAAAAACCGCCGGGTGCGGACACCGGGCGGTCTGGCGGAAACGAGTGGCTCTCGCTGAGAGCGCGGGCGCCGCTCAGCGTGAGTAGAGCTCGACAATGAGCTGCTCGTTGACGATGGGGTCGATGTCGCCGCGTTCCGGTATGCGGGTGACGGTGGCCTGCATCGAGTCGCGGTCCACATCGATCCAATCGACGCGGGGCATGGCCTGGGTGAGATCGAGCATGCGGGCGACGAGTTGCTTGGACGAGGGTTTGTCGAGGATCTTGATGACGTCGCCGGGTTTGGTTTGGAAGCTCGGGATGTCCACCTTGCGGCCGTTGACGGCGACGTGGCCGTGATTGACGAGCTGGCGGGCGGCCTGGCGGCTGTTGCCGAAGCCTGCGCGGTAGCAGACGTTGTCGAGGCGGGTCTCGAGGAGCTGGAGCATCGTTTCGCCGGTGACGCCACGGCGCCGGGCGGCCTCCTGGTAGTAGGCTCGGAATTGTTTTTCGAGGATGCCGTATTGGAAGCGGAGTTTTTGTTTCTCGCCGAGGGCGACCGCATATTCGGACTTTTTCTTGCGGCCGGCGCGGACGCCGTGCTGGCCGGGCGGGAAATTGCGACGCTCGAACGCCTTGGATGAGCCGAAGAGCGAGACGCCGAAGCGGCGGCTGAGCTTGGTGCGGGGACCGGTGTAACGTGCCATGATCGGTTTCTTATGTGGAGTTGGGAAGATGGGAAAATCAGACGCGGCGGGCCTTCTTCGGGCGGCAACCGTTGTGTGGGATGGGCGTGACATCGTTGATGGAGAGGATGTCGAGACCGAGGCCCTGGACGGCGCGGACGGCGGCTTCGCGACCGGAGCCGGGGCCCTTGACGCGCACGTCCACTTCCTTGAGACCGTGTCCCATGGCCTGGCGGCACGCGTCCTGGGAGACAACCTGTGAGGCGTATGCGGTGCTTTTGCGGGAACCCTTGAAGCCCATCTTGCCGGCGCTCGACCAGCCGATGGCATTGCCGTTGACGTCGGTGATGCTGACGAGCGTGTTGTTGAAGGTGGCGGTGACGTGGACGATGCCGCGCGTCACATGCTTCGAGCCCTTGGCCTTGTGGATCTTGATTTCAGGCTCGCCACCGCCGATTTCGGCGAAGATGTCTTTTTTGGCCTCCTTTTTCGGGGCCTCGGCACCGGGTTCGGCGGCTGCTTCCGCCGGTTTTGCGTCGCCGGTTGCAGCGGGTGTTTCCGCCGGTTTGGCTTCGGGGGTTGCGGCGGGTGCGTCGGGTGCGGATTCGGCAGTTCCGGTTGCGGGAGTCGCGGCTTCGGGATCTGCCGCGTGGGTGTCTTGCTTGGCTTCGTCGGACATGGATGGGAATGAGTGAGAGGGTTATTTCTTCACGCCGACCGTCTTGCGCTTGCCCTTGCGGGTGCGGGCGTTGGTGCGGGTGCGCTGGCCGTTGACGGGAAGGCCGCGCTTGTGGCGGATGCCGCGGTAGCAGTTGATGGAGGTGAGGCGCTTCATCTGTGCCTGGCGTTCGCGGCGGAGGTCACCCTCGACGAGCATTTTTTCGGCCTGGATGACCTGGGCGATGCGCACCAACTGCTCCTCGCTGAGGCGGCCGGTGCGAATGTCCGGATCGACGCCTGCGTGTTCGAGAACTTTGGCGGCGGTCGAGCGGCCGATGCCGAACATGTAGGGGAGAGACGCTTCGATGCGTTTCTCGTTGGGGATTTCTATGCCTAGGATGCGTGCCATGGGTGTGGATGAATTTCGCGTGGACGCGCGGGCGGACGCCAGGAAGATGGCGCGGATTTCCCCGCGGGGCGGGTGGTTTACCAGAGATCGCGCTTCTGGCAAGCCGGAAATTGTCTTTTGCGCCGAATTTTGCGGGAATGGCAGTGGGGGCGGTGGTCATGCCGGAGTGTGGTCGCGAACGACGAGGGTGCGGATTTCCGTCATGTCCTCGATGGCGTATCGCACGCCTTCGCGACCGGTGCCGCTGTCCTTGACGCCGCCGTAGGGCAGGTTGTCCACGCGCCAGGAGGGGATCTCGTTGATGAGGACGCCGCCGACCTCCAGCTCGTCCCATGCACGGAAGGCATGGTCGATGCGCGGGGTGAAGATGCCGGCGTGGATGCCGAAGCGGCTGTCGTTGACGGTAGCGAGGGCGTCGCCGAAGTCGGAGAAGGTTTCGATGATGGCGACCGGGCCGAAGGCTTCCTCGCGACAGAGTTTGGCGTCGCGCGCGACGTTTTTGAGCACGGTGGCGGGCAGGATGGCACCGTCGCGCGTGCCGCCGCAGAGTGTGGAGGCACCGGTGGAGAGGGCTTCGTCGATCCACGATTCGAGGCGTTCGGCTTCCTTTTCGGAAATCATCGGGCCGATGAAGGTGTCTTCGTCCGCGGGGTCGCCGGATTTGAGGTTGCGGGCGGCGGTGATGAATTTCTCCTCGAACGCGGAGGCCAGCGATTCGTGGACGAGGATGCGTTGGACGGAGATGCAGCTCTGGCCCGACTGGTAGAACGCGCCGGTGATGACACGCGGGACGGCGTCGTCGAGGTCGGTGCCGGCATCGACAACGCAGGCGGCGTTGCCGCCGAGTTCCAGGGTGACTTTCTTTTTCCCGGCGCGTTCCTTGAGTTTCCAGCCGACATTCGGGGAGCCGGTGAAGCTGAGGAGCTTGATGCGGTCGTCCGTGGTGAGCGCGTCGGCGGCGTCGCGTGCGCAGGGGAGGATGGAGAAAGCACCTTCGGGCAGGTCGGTTTCGGCGAGGATTTCGCCGATGAGCAGCGCGCCGACGGGCGTGCGGCCGGCCGGTTTGAGGACGAACGGGCAACCGGCGGCGATGGCGGGTGCGATCTTGTGGGCGGCGAGATTGAGCGGGAAATTGAACGGCGAGATGAACGCGCACGGACCGACGGGCACGCGGCGGGTGAATCCGTGGTAGCCCCGCGAGCGCGGGCCGATCTGGAGGTTGAGCACCTCACCGGCCTCGCGCATGCATTCGTCGGAGGCGATTTGAAACGTCTCGATCAGGCGGGTGACTTCGCCGCGGCTGTCCTTGATCGGCTTGCCGGCCTCGATGCGGAGCGCGTCGGCAAGTTCGCCGGCCCGCTCACGGAAGCGGGCGATGCAGTGGTCGAGCACCGCGCGACGCTCGTCGGGCGCCATTTTGCGCAACGGACCGGTGGCTTTCGCGGCCATGGCGATCGCCTCGTCGATCGCGGCGGCATCGGCCATGGCGACGCGGGTGGCGATGGATCCGCTGTATTTGTCGGTGACTTCAAGGTCCGTATTCGGCTGCTGGGGCCGGTTGGCGAGGTAATATGGGTAGGTCGGTTGCATGTTGGAAGTCGGGCTGTGAGCCGGGGTGCGGGACATCAATTCTGCAATTGCGAGGATTTGACCTCCAGCTTTCCTTTGACCTCGCCGTCCACATTGATGATTTCGTAGAGGACCGATGGATCGGCGGTCTTGGTGTCGAAGGTCAACGATCCGAAGGAATTGCTCTCGTTGTATCCGATCAAACTGACGTCGATGAGCGGGTGTGTGTGGATGTTTGTGAACTGGGCCGAGCTGAATTCATACAAGTCGTATCCCTCTTCACGCTCGATGCGATATGCGTCGGAACGATGCCTGTCTCCGGATAGCAGAACCACCCCGGAAACATCGTATTCATCGATCCAGGAAAAGATTTTGTCGCGCTCCTGGCGGTAGCCATACCACCCGTCGTATCTCCGGATGCCGGTGCCTTTTGCGGCGTATTTCCATGGCACCGGCGAGGCGAGCACTTTGAACGTCGCTTCCGACCGCGTGAGTGTCTCCTTGAGCCATGCCAGTTGATGCGGGCCGAGCATCGAGGGGTTTTCCAGTCCCTCGCCCCCCGACCATCGGCCGCCATCCTCGCGGTAGTAGCGCCCGTCGAGCATGATGAAATGCACGTCGGCGATTTGGCAATCAAACCACACGCCCGGCCGCTCCGGACTGTCACCATAGGCGGGGTTGACAAAGTTTTGTTGGAATATTTCGAGGACCATCGGTTTCCAGTAAGGGATACCGACCTCCGGGCCGCCCTCGCTGTCATCCATTGCGAAATCGTGGTCATCCCAGATGGCATAGACCGGACGCGAGCCGACCATCCTGCGATAAGACGGAACCGAATAGCGCTGGTAATAACAGTATTGCTGCTGGTCGGGACTTTCCGGGTCGTCGATGTAAACATTGTCGCCCAGCATCAATACAGCTTTCGGGTCAAGTTTGGTCACGGTATCCCAAACGCGCTCACGCTCCAGGCCGTCAAATCCGGCGCAGCCACCGAATACGACCCGGAATGTGGACGACTCGTTCGCGGTCGGATAAGTTCGAAACCGCTGGTGTGGGGCCCTGACGACCGTCTGATCCCCGCCCAGCTTCACCGCGTAGTGGTATTCGGTATCGGCCTGCAACCCCGAGATGTCCACTTCGGCGGTGAAGTCATCCCCGGCGGACGATGGGACCGGTCCGAAAACCTTCGGGTCGGTCATCTCTGGCGAGCGACTGACCGCGACGCTCACCTGTGTCTGATCCACCGTCCGCACCCAGACGCTGACGCCGCTGTCGGTCATGCGTCCGAGCATCGGGCCGTGCACGAGGTCGTTCTCGTGCCCGGCAAGCAATTGCCTGAAGGCCTCGTGCGAATGGAGAGGCTCGAACAAACGCCGCGGCCCGGCGATAAACCGTGTGGGCGGCAGCTCCGTTTCGCCGATGGCTTTTCGCATGGTTTCGGCGGCGTCATCAAGCTCGCCGAGGCGGGTCTGTGCCAGCGTCTTGATGAAGAGCATCTCCTCATCGTGGCGGCCGGGGTGCTCCCGCAGGTATCGTGTGGCAAATTCCAAGGCTTCCTCTTCGCGGTCGGTCTGGATCAAGCGCAGGCCATATTGGCCGAGGCGTTTGATGTCGCCCGGGCGGGGTTCCCGGGCCATGTAGTCGCGGGATTTGCCGGGGTGGCTTCCGCCGGCCGTGGGGTATTCCGGAAACGGGTATCCATATGGGAAATTCCAGGCATCCCCGGGATCAATGGCGATGGGTGCCTCCTGTCCGGCATCCGCCGCAGAGGGTGCAATCAGTAAAAAGGTTGCGGCCGAGATCAGGGTGAGTGGTTTGAATCGCATGTTGGGAGTTCTCTTTTCAATCAATGTGTGTTGTGGTTTGCCGATGAGTGGTGATCCGGAACGACACACCGGTGACGGGCTGATGCGAACCGGATTTCCGTATTTATCTGTAAAGGTGATCTGTAATCCACCAGTGGTCATTGCCAAGGATTTTCGTTGAATCGGGCTCATTTCCGGATGATTCTGGCGGTTCGGCCGCTTCATTTGCCGACGGCCGTTCCATGATCATCGGGGGAGCACCACAAAGGCCTCGGAATGTCCGGATTTCCGACCTGTTCCGCCGCAATATCGAACATTGCAAATGATTGCGAATTATTCCAAAATCCGGCATGAGACGCAGACAATTGCTCAAAACCCTTTCGCTTGCCGGCCTTGGCCTTTCCGTATCAACCGGTCGCCAGTTCGCTGCGGACGCGAAGACCGCGCGCGAGATCGCCGTGTTCACCCGGTTCCTCGAACACCTGCCGGCCGATGCACTCGGGGAGGCCATCGCGCAGCTGGGGGTGGCGGGGCTTGAAGCTCCCCTTCGGCCCGGCGGGCACATCGAACCGGATGATCTTGCCGAACAGCTGCCCGCGTTCGCCGCGGAACTCGCCCGGCACGACCTGAGGGTGGTCATCGCGGCGTCCGGCATCAACCGGGCCGATGCCGCCGCTGAAGCACAACTGCGCGCCGCCGCCGCCGCCGGCATCCGTCAATACCGCATGGGATACCTGCACTACGACCTGTCGAGGCCGTTCAAACCCCAGATCGCGGACTTCACCGCCCGGCTCAACGATCTCGCCGCGCTCAACCGCGAGATCGGCATTCAGGGGCTTTACCAGAACCACCGCGGCCGCAGATTCGTCGGCGGCCCGGTCTGGGACATTGTGGGCATGCTCGAGGACATCGATCCGGCCGACATCGGCGTGGCTTTCGATTTCGCGCATGCCACCGTTGAGGGGCAGAACGCCTGGGAAATGCACTTCCACCGCGCACTGCCGCACATTGGTGCCGTTTACTTCAAGGACTACCGGTATCAGAACGGCAACTGGCAGGCCTGCCCGCTCGGTCGGGGGGCGGTTGATCCGCGCTCCGCCAAGCTGGTGGATGAATTGCTGCCGGCAACGGTTCCGATCTCGCTCCATGTGGAGTATGTGCGTGGCGGCGACGACATTGCGGAAACGCTGCCCGCAGCCATGCGTGAGAATCTTGCCACGCTCCACTCATGGTTCGAGGCAGAGTGACGGTGCGGCGGCTCTACAGGCTCTGCCCGTCCGCCAGCAAGCGTTCCCTCAACTCGTCATAATCGACTTCCTGGACGGGCAGCCCGCCGTCGATTGCGAGCACCGCGGCGGTGGCGGCACTTTGGCCGAGGACCATGCCGACGGGCTCCATGCGGATCGAGCCGAAGGCGATGTGTGAGGCCGAGACGCACCATGGCACGAACAAATTCTCACATTCGCCAACCGCGGGAACAATGGATTTGTAGGAGATGGGATACACTCTGCCACCAATGTATCTCTGCACGTCGCCCTCGTTTCTGAGATTTCCCTCATAAACCACCCGTTGCACATTGTGCGAGTCCATGGTGTAGGCGCCCATGCCGACGGAGTCTTCGACCTGCGGGTGGTCCTCGTTATGCAGGATCTGGTTTTCCGTCATGACGAAGTCCGAGATCATGCGGCGGGCCTCCCTCACGTAGATGTTGTAGGGCCAGTGGTCGTTATCGACAAACTCATCCTTGGGAAGTCCCCATCCGACGTAGTCCTCCTTGACCTCATCCGGCACCCGCGGGTGGTTCTGCAGGGTCCAGATCAGGCCGAGCTGCCAGTCGCGATGCCTTGCGGCGACCTCCTCGCGCTCGTCGTGGGAGAGCGTTGTCCAGTCCCAGTAGTCGGGATGATCCGGCGGCAGGTCGCTGTAGTTCCCACCGATCAGGTTCATCGAGACGCCGCCGTGATTGTTCGAATCGGTTTTCATGTTCGGCATGGGGGAGAACTTGAACAGGACCACTCTTCTGCCCCCGTCGTATCGTTGGCCGAAATAACCCGCCTCGAGGGCGCGGAAAAGGATCTCGTAGTCATTTTCATCGTAGCCTTCCGGCTGGGAGATCGGCACCATGTTGTCCGGCGCGTTGGTCAGGCAGACCCGGTAGCAATAAGATTGCAGGCGGTGGTCGCCTTTGCCGACATCCGCCTCATCGTAGGGATTCACCCCGGGAAGCAGTCCGCTGTCGGGGTCGCCCGGGACCATATAGGGGTCCACCGCTTCGGTGATGTTGTTCTGGTGGACGGGCAGGGTGATGCCATTGACGGTTTCGTCATACTTTGAATTGGCTTCCCGACCCACCGTGAAAGTCACCCCCGCCGCAGCCATCAAGTCGCCCTCATAAGAACCGTCGATGAACATCTTTCCGCGGATGCGGCGCCCGTCCTCAAGATGCATTTTGATGATGCGTTGCCCATCCATGGTCGTGCCGGATTCGAGGTCGAGCCGTCCATGGACGACAGTGACGCCGGCCTCGGCCACCATTTCGTCGAAGATCCGCTCCGCGACCCTGGGTTCGAAAACCGAACCCAGTTGCGCCTCATGATCGAAAGTCGGGGCCCCCTGGCCCCTCTCGCGAAAGTCCTCGCGGTTTTGCAGCACCCATGCCTCGTCGTCCTGGTAGTGAAGATAAACCCGGTGATAAAACTCACGGGATATGCCGCCAAGAATCCTGGTGTTGCCGATATCGGTCCAACCGAGTCCGCTGCTGGTCATTCCCCCGAGGTGTCCATACTGGGAGACCAAGATGACCGACTTGTCCATCCGGGCCGCTTGCACGGCCGCGGCCACTCCGACGGCCGCGTCGCCGTAAACCACGACATCGGCTTCCAGAATGCCGGATTGGTCGCCACGGCACCAGGAAGTGGTGAAAAGAACCAAGCTGAAAAAGGCGGTAATTCGATTCATGCGGGTTTTTAAGCCAATTGCCCGGAACTCTGCAAGGGTCGTTTTGTTTTTGACTCGGGTTCGCGGGAGCCGGGACAGAGATCGGGGACCGGGGGAATGCTTGAGCAAGGTGTGTTCGATTGAGCTTCCGGGCCCGCCCGGCGGCGGGTGCCATCCGGCGTCCTGTCGCCTTGCCTTTTGAAATCAAATCCCACTCGCCATGCCGGCCTCCAGCGTCCAACCTCGTCCGCATCATGAATCCGTTGCTCGACCTTCTCCGTCAGAACGCCCGCCTCGACTCCGCCGCTCTGGCGGATCGCCTCGCGTCCACCGGGACCGACGTCGCCGCCGACATCCGGGCTCTCGAAGATAACAACACCATTCTCGGTTACCACGCCGTCATCGATCGCGAGCGTGCCGGTGATACCACGGTTTCCGCATTCATTGAAGTGAGGCTCACGCCCGAGCGCGGCGGCGGCTTCGACCGGCTCGCCACCCGCATCGCCCGCTTCGACCAGGTCGTCGCCTGCTACCTCGCAAGCGGCGGCTACGACCTGCTGGTCGTGGTCGAGGCGGCCGACCTCCGCGAGGTCGCCCGCTTCGTCTCGGAGAAGCTCTCCACCCTGGAGGGTGTGCTTTCCACCGCCACCCACTTCCGACTAAAGACGTACAAGGAGAACGGTTTCATCTTCCAGGGCGAGGAATCCGGCGAGCGTCTCCCGGTCACGCCATGATGCTGGAATTCACGGTGCCAGCCGCTCGATGTTCCAGCCGTCCCGATCAGCCTGTCGCGTGTAGAGGAACCGGTCGTGCAGCCGGGCCGGGCCGCCCTGCCAGAATTCGATCATTTCCGGCACCACCCGGTAACCGCCCCAGAACGACGGCAGCGGCACCTCGCCGTCCTGGAATTTCCGCCGGATTTCCGCGAGCTTCTGTTGCAGGAATTTCCGGGAGGTGATCACCTCGCTCTGGTTCGACACCCACGCCCCGATCCGCGAATCCCGCGGGCGGCTCATGAAATAGCGCATCGACTCCGCCGCCGTGGTCTTCTCCGCCCGCCCCTGGATGATCACCTGGCGCTCCAGCGTCACCCAGGGGAAAAGCAGCGACACCCGTGGGTTTGCCGAGATCTGGCGCGACTTGCGGCTCTCGTAATTGGTGAAAAAAACGAACCCGCCGTCATCGAAGTATTTCAGCAGCACCGTCCGCTGGAACGGCATGCCGGCCTCGTCCACCGTGGCCAGCGTCATCGCGTTCGACTCCGCCACGCCGAGTTCCGTCGCCTGGCCGAACCATTTCCCGAACTCCGCCACCGGATCCTCCGCGAGGTCCGCCCGCCTGAGCCCCCGCTCGCTGTATTCCTTCCGGAATTCCGACAAATCCATGGAGCGCAATTAGCCCGGCCCGCCCTCCGGCGCAAGGCCAAGCTGCCATCCGGCAAAGCGCGTGCCGGGGTGGATTGTCTCGCGATTGAATAAAAAAGTTGCAACCAATGCCGTTTCGCCGACGTTTCATACCGAATACAAAACGCCCGCACACCCATGACACTTACGCCAGTCACCTTGTCCGCCGCCGTCCTCTCCTGCGCCGCCGTCGGCTTTTTCGTCGGCCGCATTACGTCACCCGACGATCCGGGTGCGGCGTCCGGCGGGGAATCATCCGCCATGCTCGACACCCGCGCGTCGCGTGGCGGCCAGCCTGTCGCAGGCCGCGGCGGCGACATTCCGGCCCGCCCGCGTCCCGGTCGAGAAGCCACCAGCATGCGCGCGTCCTCATCCGATCCGGCGGATCGCAATGAACGTCTCGAAGCGATTGTCCGCGGCGAAACCCCGCTGGAACGCAGCCGCGCCCTGCTTGTGTTCATAGACCGCCTGGGACCGGATGAACTTGAGGATGCCGTGGCCCATTTCCGCAGCCTCGGCATCACCGAGGACCGCATGGGTGAATACGGCATGCTTCTCAACGCCTGGGCGAGCGTCGATCCCATTGGGGCGCTTGAATACACCCAAGCCAACACCCGCGGCGATTTCGCGCGGAACACCATCCTCGCTTCCTGGGCCACCGCCGATCCCGAGGCCGCCGTCCGCTGGGCGAACGCGAACCACGAGGGCGACGGCCCGAACCCGCACATGGCCGGCGTCATCCGCGGCATCGCCGCCTCCGATACCCGGCGCGCGACCGATCTGCTCACCGCCATGCCCCGCAGCCGCGAACGCGGCCAGGCGCTTGATGGAATCCTCCCGCATCTTCTCGCCGAGGGGCCGCACGTGGCACGCGACTGGATCAACGGCATCGACGACGAATCACTGCGCAACGGAGCGCTCGAGCGCTCCGCCACCCGTCTCGCCGCCGCCGATCCCGCCATGGCCGCCGACATGCTGCTCGCCAATCCCGGCCGCGCCGCCGACCGCCGCATGAACAACGTCTATCGCGAGTGGGCGAACCAGGATCAGGGCGCGGCACTCGCCTCATTGAACGAACTGCCACAGGGCGACCACCGCTCCAACGCCCTGCGCGGCATCGTCTCCAGCGCCGCCCGGGAGGATCCGCAGGCCGCCGTCGCCCTGCTCGACAGGTATCAGGGCGACGTGAACGACCGCGTCATTCGCACTGCCGCATGGAGTACCTTCCGCGAGGATCCCGGCACCTCGGCCAATCTCATTTCCCGCTACAGCGATCCCAATACCCAGGAGCGCATGTACCAGCGCACGCTCGGTGCCTGGCTCGACCGCGATTCCGAGGCCGCGCGCGACTGGATCAACCGTAATCCAGTCCCGGACAGCGTGATCGAGCAACTTGCCGACCGTCTCTGAAACACCGGGAAATTTCCTCTCCGGAATCCGTCCTGCCGGGCGTCCGCTCCCGCTCCATGCCGCGTTGACATCGGTGCGCGCACGCGACACCGTCCCGCGCATGGACACCATCAAGCTGCTTCTCGGAGCCACCATCGCGCTGCTCATCGCCGCGGTCGCGCTCTCGATCAACCAAACCCGCCAGGCCAGAGCCAGCGCGCCCGAAGACCGCATCGAACAGCTCAACCGCAAGATCGAGGAACTGCACATGGAGCAGAAACGTCTCGATCTGGAACGCAAGGTCCGCGAACAACGCGCCAGGGAGCTGGAAATCACCGCCAGCCGGCAACCCGCGCCCGAACCGGAGGATGCCGACGCCACCCGCGAAAGCGACGAGATCGCCGCGATGCAGGCCAGGCTTGCCGAGAGCGAGGCCGCGCTGCGCGCGATCGAGGAGGAGAAGGCCCGCGCCGAGCGTGATGCGGAGGTTTACAGGGAGGAGGCCGGCCTCGCCGGTCAGCGCGAGATCGAAAGTAGCGACCGCGACATGCGACGCGCCCGCATGATCCGCGACGCCCTGCTCGTCGCCCGCATCATGGAATACGTGGATGACGACGAGTTCGGCGGCTTCTGCACCATCGAGATCCTCATGCCGGAAAACATCAGTTCCGGTGAAACCCTCGCCATCCGCCGCAACACCGGCATCATCGGCCACCTCCGCGTCACCACCATCGAGGGCCGGGAAGCCGTGGCCACGCCGCTGCCCGGCTTCGGCCCCGTCGATCCGCAACCCGGCGACGAACTCATCATTCCCCCGCCGTTCGATTGATTTGAAATTTCAAATCCCAAATCTCAAATCCATATCGCCATGTCCACCACCGTAGGTCTCGTCTCGCTCGGCTGCGCGAAAAACCTGATCGACTCCGAGGTCATGGTCGGCCACCTCGCGCAGGCCGGCATGGCGCTCACCCCCGATCCCGAACTCGCCGACGTCCTCATCGTCAACACCTGCTCGTTCATCGACATGGCGAAGCAGGAATCCATCGACGCCGTCTTCGGCGCCGTCAACGCGCGCAACGAGGATCCCGACCGCGCCAAGCAAAAGATCATCGTCGCCGGTTGCCTGTCCCAGCGTTTCGCGAAGGAACTGCCCGGCCTCATGCCCGAGGTGGACGCCTTCATCGGCCTCGACCAGATCACCAGGGTCGCCCCGATCATCGAGAACCTGATGGGAAAACCGAACGCCGCCGGGGTCGGAAAAACCGAGGGCCCCGCCGCCACCGACGACCCGCGCGACTTCGTCACCCTCAAGCCGCGCTACGTGCCGGACTACACGACCCCGCGCTTCCGCCTCACACCGCCGCATTTCGCTTACGTCAAGATCGCCGAGGGCTGCAACCACACCTGCACCTTCTGCATCATCCCGAAAATCCGCGGCCAGCATCGCTCGCGCACCCAGGAATCCGTCGTCCGCGAAGTGGAGGAACTCGTCAAAAGCGGTGTGAAGGAAATCAACCTCATCTCGCAGGACACCACCTACTTCGGCATGGACCGGTGGGAGGGAAAGCGCCCGAACCCGTCCTCCCCCGTCGATTCCTCACGCGGCGAATCCCTCACCACCCTGCTCCGCGAGATCAACAAAATCGAGGGCGACTTCTGGGTGCGCCTGCTCTACACCCACCCCGCCCACTGGTCCGACGAACTCATCCAGACCATCGCCGAGTGCGACAAGGTGGCCAAATACGTCGATATCCCGCTCCAGCACATCTCCGACCGCATGCTCACCGCGATGAAGCGCGTGACGAGCGGCGACTACATCCGCGACCTGCTCCGCCGCATGCGCGCCGGCATCCCCGGCCTCGGCATCCGCACCACCTTCATCGTCGGCTTCCCCGGCGAGACCGAAGAGGATTTCGACGAACTGCTCGAATTCATCGATGAATTCCGCTTCGAGCGCGCCGGCGTGTTCCAATACTCGAAGGAGGAGGGCACCCGCGCGATGAAAATGCCCGGCCACCTCCACCACATGACGCGCAAGTCCCGCTGGTCCCGCGCCATGGCCGCGTTGCAGAAGATCGCCGGCGAGACCAACCAGGCCCAGATCGGCAAGGACGTCCGCGTCCTCGTCGAACAACCCGGCGTCGCCCGAACCCAGTGGGACGCCCCCGAGATCGACGGCTCGGTGATGGTCGATGAGTCACTCCCGGTCGGCGAATTCGCCGACATCACCATCGGCGACTGGCGCGGCTACGACCTCGTTGCCGCGCGGTGAGGCCCGGCGCGGCTTCCGGAGAATTCAGGTCGGCTGCTCGCCGCGGGCCATCACCACCTTGCCGGTGCGGACCGTCTCGATGATCGAGAACTGCGAGAACATCGTGACCGCCGCGTTGATCTTCGGCGAGTCGCCGCTGATCATCACGATCATCGACACCGGCGTCAGGTCCACCGTCTTGCCGCCGAAGTGCTCGGTGATCTGCAGGGACTGCGACCGCTCCTCGGGTGAGCAGCGGAGCTTGATGAGGATCATCTCCTTGGTCACCGAATTCTCCGTGTGGTGCTCGAAGCAGTGGATCACATCCACCAGCTTGTTCACCTGCAGGATGATCTGTTGCAGACCGTCGGGATCGCCGGAGATGCCGATGGTCATTCGCGAGAAATTCGCGTTCCGTCCCTCCGAGACGACGAGCGAGTCGATGTTGAACCCGCGCCGCGAGAAAACCTGGCAGATGCGCATCAGCACACCGGGCTGGTTGTTCACGAGCACCGAGAGGGTGGACGAGTCATCGCGCGCCGCGACGACGGCTTCTTTCACAATGGTGGTGGACATGGGAGACGTGGAACTTTGAACTTTGAACGTTTCGCTTCGAGCATCGATTGTTGAACTTCGACGTTCGTCACGTCGAGCCGACGGGTTTTTCCATGCGGTGTTTCGGGGCCTCGATGATCATGTCCTCGAGCGCCGCGCCCGCCGGGATCATCGGGAAGACGTTGTCCGACTTCACGCACTCGGCGTGGATCAGAATGGGGCCGTCGTTGTAATCGAGCGCCTTCCTGAGCTGCTTCGTCACGTCCGCCGGGCGCTTGATGAAGACCGAGGGGATGCCGTATGCGGCGGCGAGCTTGCAGAAATCCGGATTCCCGAGCAGGTCCACGCCGCTCTCGCGGTTCTCGAAGAACAATTCCTGCCACTGCCGCACCATGCCCAGGTAGTGGTTGTTGAGCACCACGATCTTCATCGGCAGCTTGTGGATCTGCGCGGTGGCCAGCTCGAACAGGGTCATCTGGAAGCCGCCGTCCCCGCAGATCGCGATGCACGTCTTGTCCGGATGGGCGAGCTGCGCGCCGATGGCCGCCGGAAAGCCGAAGCCCATCGTGCCCGCGCCGCCGGAGGAGAGCCAGTGGTAGGACTCGTCGTTCTTGTAAAACTGCGCCGCCCACATCTGGTGCTGGCCGACGTCGGTGGAGACGATCGCCTTGCCTTCGGTGAGCTGATAGAGTTCGTCGATCACCTGCTGCATCCGCAGGCCGCCCTGCTTCTTGTAACCGAGCGGGAACTTCTTCTTGTATCCGTCGAGCCGGGCGAGCCACTCGCCGGTGTCGAGCGGGCCGGCGCATTCGTTCAGCTCGCCGAGCGCCGCCTTCGCGTCGCCGGTGATCATCACGTCCGGGCGGATCATTTTCCCGGCTTCGGCGGGGTCGATGTCGATGTGGACGATCCTCGCCTCCTGGCAGAACCGGTCGGCCTGGCCGATGATGCGGTCGTCGAAGCGCGAGCCGACGTTGATCAGCAGGTCGCACTCGATCATCGCCTTGTTCGCGTAGGCCGTGCCGTGCATGCCGAGCATGCCCAGCGAGAGCGGGTGGGTTTCGGGAAACACGCCCTTGCCGAGCAGCGTGCTCGTCACCGGCGCACCGAGCGTTTCGGCCAGGTGCATCAGCTCCTTGTCGGCGCGCGAGATCATGCAGCCCTGTCCGGCGAGGATCACCGGGCGGCGCGCCTGCGCGATCAACCGCGCCGCCTCGCGGACGCGCTGCGCGTCGATCTTCAGCGATACGGTGGGATCGTAGCCGGGCAGGTCCAGCGGCGGATCCATGTCGCCGTGGAACGCGCCCGACGAGATGTCCTTGGGCACGTCGATCAACACCGGCCCGGGCCGGCCCGTCGTGGCGATGTGATGCGCCTCGCGGGTGATTCGGGCGATACTGTCGGTGTCCTTCACCAGATAGTTGTGCTTCACCACCGGCATGGTGATGCCGAAGATGTCGGCCTCCTGGAACGCGTCCTTGCCGAGCATCCAGGTCACCGTCTGGCCGGAGATCACGAGCATCGGCACGGAGTCCATCATCGCGGTCATCAGCCCGGTCACCGTGTTGCCGGCACCCGGGCCGGAGGTCACCAGCACCGCCGCCGGCCTGCCGGTCGCGCGGGCGTAGCCGTCGGCCATGTGCACCGCGCCCTGCTCGTGGCGGACCAGGATGAACTTGATGTCCGTCTTGACCGTTTCCAGTGCGTCGAATATGGGAATCGCCGCGCCGCCGGAATATCCGAAGATGTATTCGATCCCGAGGTCTTCGAGAGTGAGGATGAGCGCCTGAGCGCCGTCGAGTTGCTGCTTGACCATAAAATTGCGGGTTGGGCGGGAAACTTGGGTATCTCGGGCGCGAATTGCAATCGAAAATTCGCGATTTCACGATAAAATCGACTTTTTCACATCAGTGCGACTGCGAAAACGGCGGTTTTCAGGAAAACATCATGATTTCACGATTCGTTTGCCATGGAAATACGGTTGTATCGGGCGCGCCCGGATGGATCACGCACCGGTGATTCCCCTTGATCATCGGCGTCGTTCCGGGTGGTGATCACGGCGTGAACCCGCCCGCGCCAGCCACCGTGCACGACCTGAGCTTCGCCGAAATGGAATCGGCGCTGGTGGCCGACGGCGTGCGCGCGCATCACGCCAAGGCGCTGTGGCGGGCGGTTCACCGCGAAGCCCTCGTCGATCCCGCCGGCTTCGATCCGCTGCTCCCGCCCGCGCGGCGCTGGCTGGAGGCCAACGTCGGCCCCGGCCGCCGCCTCGGCATCGACGCCCCGGAGCAAATTGAGGAAATCCGCAGCAGCGACGGACTCACCCGCAAATTCCTGCTCCGCCTCGGCGACGGCCAGGTGATCGAAACCGTGCTGATGGGATACGAGGGCCGCTTCACCGCCTGCCTCAGCACCCAGGCTGGCTGCGCCATGGGCTGCGTCTTTTGCGCCACCGGGCAGATGGGGTTCGTGCGCCACCTGCGCCCCGGCGAGATCGTCGCCCAGGTGCTCCACGTCCGCCGCGCCCTCGCCGCCAGCCACCCCGGCCGCGCCCTGCGCAACCTCGTCCTCATGGGCATGGGCGAGCCGATGCACAACTACGACGCCGTCATCAAGGCGATGCACACCGTCAGCGACCGCCGCGGATCGAACATCGGCCCGTCCCGCATCGCCATCAGCACCGTCGGCGTGATTCCCGCGATCCTCCGCATGGCGGAGGAGAAACAACCGTTCCGCCTCGCGGTGAGCCTGCACGGATCCACGGAAGAGGAGCGCCGCGCGCTCGTCCCGGTGAGCGCCAGGTGGCCGCTCGAAGACCTCGTCGATGCCTGCCGCGAATACGGCCGGATCACCGGGCGGCGCATCTTCTTCGGCTGGACGCTGATCGCGGGGAAAAACGACTCGCCCGCGACCGCCCGCCGCCTCGCCGCCCTGCTCCGAGGCATCGACGCCCACGTCAATCTCATCCCGTTGAATGCCACCGCGGGATACGACGGCGCGGCCAGCCCGGCTGGACTCGAATTCCAGCGCGTCCTGCTCGACGCCGGGTTCCCGTGCACGTTCCGCCAGCGCCGCGGCATCGACGTCGCCGCCGGTTGCGGCATGCTCAAGGCGGAGAACCAGCGCCGCGCCGTTGCCCGCGCGTGACCCGCACCGCCCGGGCGGTCATCATTTCACGGACCACGCGCGGCCCCTCACTTCGCCACGATCCTGAGGTGGATTTCGACGAGATCGTTCACCAGGTGCATGCCGAGGTTGCGGAAAAAGCGGGCGGACCCGTAGATCACGTTCCACATCGTCCGGTCGATGGCCAGCACCGCCTGGGCCGCCGGAAGCCCGTCGCCGGTGAAGCCGGCCACGGCGTCGAACCCGAGCGGCAGGGTGGTCCCCTTGAGCGTGAGTTCGCCCTCGATCCGCAGGTTCGGCAATCCGGCGGTCGCATCGCCGATGCGCCTGGCGCTCCCGATCACGAACCGCGCCTCGGGGTGGATGCCGGTGTCGAAGAAATCATGGCTCCGCAGGTGGTCCACGAGCACGTCGTGGAGCGGGTCGCCCGCGAGGTTCGTGCAGGCGATCTTGTCCATGTCGAAGACGAATTCGCCGCCAACCGGGAGGCCGTCGCGGAATTCGAGAACGTCCCCGTAGCCCGCGCGGGCCAGTTTTTCCGCGGCCATCCGCGCGTCGTGCGTGTCTGGCCCGCAGCCATAAACGCAGAACGACCGCCCGTCTTCCGGTCCGGCGATCTCACGCATGCGGTCTATGAAGGAGATTTCATAGACGCAGTTTGATCGACAAATTTGAAGACCACCTTCCGCACTACCTGTCACCTCAGCCTTGAAGCAGCGGATGATCGAGCTTCGCCGTGGCCTTTTGCCATCGGAAAACGCGGCCAAAGCGCTCGACTACACCCTCACCCGCTGGGACCAATGGACGCAGCGGGTGATGAGCGGTGAGATGGAGTTGGACAACAATCTGGTGTAAAATCTCATCTGCCCGCTCAAGCTCGGAGCCAAGAACTGGCTCTTCAACGGCAACCTCGAAGCCGGCCACAACAATGCCTTGATCTACAACCTTCTGGGCAACTGCCGCGCCCATGGCCTGAATGCCGAGGACTACCTTGAGGAAGTGATCAAGCGGTTGCCCCCGGAAGCCACTGACGAACAAGCTACGGCGCTGACACCTGCCGCCATGGCCGCCTCACGCAAGAGCGATGCGAGCGAAGATGCGGCATGATCGATAGCCCGGCTCCCAAAGGCACCCGGCAAAACCCACGGCCAAGAGGGGGGATTTTGTGACGCTTACTCTTTTTCGATGTCCGTCAGCGCCGCGACGGGTTCAGAACGGGCGGCGAAGCGCACGGCCTGCTCGCGAAGCGTCGAGGTGCGGTTTTCGACTCGGCCCGCCACTTTCATCAATTCTCAGGCGCTCTGCCAAGCGAGTGAGCGTTTTCGCGTCTTCGGAAGCCCGCCCACAAGGGGTTTCGGTCTGCCGGTGTTGCGCGATCATCGAGAAAGGTGTCTTCGGCCCCGATTGCCTTCGCAAGCGCCATGTCGTCCGCGAGCAGATGTCCATTCAAACCGAGTTTTTCCCGCAGGTGGCGGGCCAGTTCGTAACCGTTTTGCCATGGCGTTCCCTGGTTGGGCGGCGCGCTGACGGCATTTTCCAGGATTGAAATGGTCAGCGGTGGCAAGGATGTGGCCGCCAATTCCAAGGCCTCGTTGAGATTCTGGAGATGTTCGGCAAAATTCTCGAAGTCAATCGCCGCGATGAACTCGCCGGATAACTCGCGGGGAATCCGGGCCGCGAAATCCACCATTTGTTCCCGGGAATCGTCATTGAGAGAAAAAGGATCTTCTCCAAGCGATGCCGCGAATTTGCAGAATTGCTCTTCATCGGAATCCATCAACTGAATGGCGTTCCATTCATCCTGAAGTGGGGTGCCAGTGATGCCCTCGGATTCAAGTCGTCCGATTACGGCAACCAAAAAGTCCGCAATCTCATCTTTTACGGATTCAGCAGGCAATGAGTTGGAACCGGATTCGAGGAATTCAATGCTGGCGGCAGGAATTCGCTTTGCCGCCCAAGCCAGATCCATCATGCGCCCGGACGGGCGAAGCAGAAGATTGGGAAGCGAGAAACCTTCACTCGCCGAATGCAGGTTGTGGCGGTGACCGTAAGTCCTTGCGCGTACCGTATGGGGGGCCTCGTTCTCATGGAGCAATGGCCACCAATTCATCGCAATCCACTCCGCGACCGGATAAAGCGGGCCGTAAACCGAATTACGAAGACTCTTGGTCTTGCAATCAATCAGACGCGTGATCGGAATATCGCCGACTAGAATTTCCATTCGAGCCCATGTGGCCCTCAGTTCCTCGCCTCGGGCTTTCATAGGGTCTTCCCATTCGAAATTGATTTTGAAGTGACGATTCATAGGTTCCTTGGCCATTCGTGCGTTTCAAGGGCATAGGCTTTGTATTCACCGCTTCCTTCGTTTGTGAGTCTGGCCTCAAAGACGACATCACCCTCGCGATGCCATACATAGCGTGGGTAGTCACCGGTCCATACGCCGGTCCTGCCGTTTCTGATGGCTGATATCAGCCATTCGTTGATTTCAGGGAGCCTGTCGGCAAAAGACCGGTCGCAGATCGTGGCATCCGCGCGAGGTCTCGGGTGTCCCGCGAAAGAGGGCGTGTCTTTGTGTTCGGGGTTGCCGACGTATCGAGCATTCTCTGCGGCCGCATGCAAGTCGCACCCCTCGGGTGGAGGGATGATCGTCCTCTTTTGAGGGCGGAATCGTTTGGACGCACGCATTGCAGGGAAAGCGTGCCCAAAAAGGCGCGCATTCTCAAATCCATTTTTAGCCTGCTCGACGGTGGCATCTTTTGAATGTCGGATGCCTTGACCTGCCATCGAAACGCTTGCCACCCGCAAGCAATCAACCAGCTTCCCAGCCGGACTCAGTCCCCGCGTCCTCAAGGCCACGGGGCTGCCAGCCTCTTGCCGCCACCTCGAAAACACCACAGTCCGGAGCGTCGGGGTGTCCGGTGCTTTGCGGCCCGGCACTCGGGCGCGCAGGGCGTTTGGCTTGAGAGTTCATGGAAAGGGGCGGCCCGTTGAGAACGGGTTCGACCGCAAATCGCTTGCAATCAAGATCACTCCCGGCCCCCGACGGCCGGTTCTTCTTCTCATCGCAGGAATGATCGCCAATGGCGCGTCGCGCTTGAGTGCGGGATTTCAATCCGACGAGCCCCACGGCTTCTCCGCCAGCCCGGGCAAACCATGTGGCAGCCATCGGATTTTCAACTTTCCTGAGGACAACTTTTGTCCCGATCGAGACAAAAGTTGTCCTCACGGAAGGAACGGCGGCGCTTGGGTCATCACGCAATTCTGGTCTCGGCCGGGAGGAGAATTGAAATCCCCGGGGATGTGCTGCCAGAGGCGGCTTCCCTCCTCGCGCCCGGCACCGGGCAGGGTGATCGTCGTCAGGCATGGCGTGGGCGATCCGCCAATCGGCGGGAAGCCCGGCGGTGCGGATGCGGAGCGGTGTGGCGTCGGCCGGGGCACGGTGGGTGGTCGTGCGGTTTTGATGGCGAGGTTAACCGGGTATTTTTGTGCCCCTTTGTTTCGCGCGAAATTTTTCCCAATCTTTCCAAGCTCCGCATAAGCTCAAGCCAAACGCCCTAATCGGGCGCGATTTGGCGTGTGATGCCGCTTGCGATCCGGGGGCGGGGTGTGGCATGGTGTTGGCATGCGAATGCTTTTTTCCGCCGCTCTTGCCGCGGTCGCCCTGGCCGCCACGGCGGGGGCGCGCGAATACCGCCCGTCGGACGAAAAGCCGCCGCGCGTGGCCCAGGAATTCCGGGCGGCGTGGGTGGCCACGATCTACAACATCGACTGGCCGAGCCGCCCGGGGCTGAGCGCCTCCGCCCAGCAGGCGGAGATGCGGGCGATCCTCGACCGGCTGGTGGCCCTGCGAATGAACGCGGTGATCCTCCAGGTGCGGGCGCAGTGCGACGCGGCGTATCAATCGCGCCGCGAGCCGTGGTCGTCCTCGTTCACCGGCACGATGGGGCGTTCGCCGGGTTATGATCCGCTCGCCTTCGCGATCCGCGAGGCGCACGCGCGCGGCCTGGAGGTGCACGCGTGGTTCAATCCGTTCCGCGCGCTTTCCAACAATTCGCGGCAGACGGCGCGGAACCACGTCACCCGCACCTCGCCGGGCCTCACCAAGCGCTTCGGCAACATGACGTGGCTCGATCCCGCCAACCCCGCCGCCCGCCGCCACGCGCTCGACGTGATCCTCGACGTGGTCCGCCGCTACGACATCGACGGCGTGCACATCGACGACTACTTCTACCCGTATCCCTCGGGCAACGCGCGCTTCCCGGACGGGCTCACCCCGGCGCAGCGGCGCGCCCACATCGACACGTTCGTCCGCGATTTCTATCAATCGGTGAAACGCGAGAAAAGCTGGGTGCGCGTGGGCATCAGCCCGTTCGGCATCTGGCGGCCCGGCGTGCCGGCGGGCATCGAGGCGGGCATCGACAGCTACGAGCACCTAGCCGGCGACTCGCGCAAGTGGCTGCGCAACGGGTGGGTCGATTACCTCGCGCCACAGCTCTACTGGCGCATTCAGCCTGAGCGGCAGAGTTTCCCGAAGCTGCTCGAATGGTGGCGCGGGCAGGGGTCGCGACCGGTGTGGCCCGGCATCGCCACCTCGCGGATCCAGTCGCGCGAGGATCCCGGGCGTCCGGCCGCGGAGATCACCAACCAGATCGACCTCACGCGCCGCATCGGGCGCAATTGGCACGGCCACATCCACTGGAGCGCGGAGGCGCTGATGAACGACCGGGGCGGCATCAACCGCCGCCTCGCGTCCAGCTACACCCAGCACGCGGCGGTGCCGCCGATGCCTTGGGTGAACCGCCGCAACCCGTCCGCGCCATCGCTGACCGCCACCCTGAGCGGGAGCAACACCGAGATCCGCTGGCGCGCCGACAACCGGGCGGCGAGGGTTGCCGTGCAGGTGCGGAACGGCAACCAGTGGAACACCGTGCGCATCCTTCCCGCCTCAGCCGGGCGCCACACCGTTCCGCGCGCGGACGCCGTGGCCATCACCGCGATCTGCCGCACCGGAAACATGAGCCGGCCGGTGGTGGTGAGCCTGCGTTGAGGAAACCCGCGTCCGGAACCCGCCGTCCCAGCCGCCATGTCGCCAGAAGTCGCCGCGCTCGCGGGGTTCGCCCTGGTCATGGCGCTCGGCCAGTTCAGCCCCGGGCCGGACATGCTGTGGCTCACGCGCGTGTCCCTGCGCGACGGGGCGCGCGACGGCGTGGTCACCGCGCTGGGCATCGCGACCGGGCTGGCGGTGCACGCCACACTGGCGCTCACCGGCCTCGCCCTTTTTCTTCACCGCCATCCGGCGCTTCAAATCGCCTTCACGGTGGCGGCGGCCGGCTATCTCGGCTGGCTCGCCGCGCGGATCCTGCGCGATCCGGCGGGCGGCGGGGCCGGAAAAACCGGCGGCGGCCCACGCGGGAGGCCGTTTTTGCGCGGGTTGTTCTGCAATCTCGCCAACCCGAAGGTCGCGCTGTTTCTGGCGGCGATCTGCACGCCGTTTCTCGAATCCTCGCCCGCACCCTGGTTCGCGGTTGCGCTCTGGGCGGTGATCGTCGTGCAGGGAGGCGTGCTGTGGTCGTTGTGGGCGCTGCTGCTGCAGACCCCGCGCGCCCGCGCCATCTATCAACGTCACGCGCGCCGCGCCGACGTCGTCTTCGCATCCGTGCTCGCGGCGCTCGCAGCGTGGCTCGTGATCCGCCTGGTGGCCGCCGGACTCGGTTGACCGGCGGCTTCCGGCCGTTCGTGCGCCTCAGTGGCAGGGCATGCCGCAGTGGCGGCGGAAGATGCCGCGTGCCGCTTCAGCCTGCTCCGGGGTGGCGGCCGGCGTGTCCTTGAGTTGATAGACGCGGCCGAGGGCCTCCCATTTGTGGATGCCCATCTGGTGGAAGGGAAGCACCTCGATGCGTTCGACGGAATTTCCGAGCGTGGCGACGAATTCGGCGACGCCCTCGATGTTGTCGGGCGCGTCGGTGAGGCCGGGCACGAGCACGAAGCGGATCCACATCGGCTGTGCGGCGTCGGCGAGCCGTCTGGCGAAGGCGCGCGCGGGCCCGCGTTCCACGCCGGTGGTGCGGAGGTGGGTGGCGGGGTCGGACGACTTGATGTCGAGCAGCCAGAGGTCGGTGAGTTCGAGCAATTCGTCATCGACTTGGTCGCCCAGGTGGCCGGAGGTGTCGATGGCGGTGTGCAGGCCGAGTTCGCGCGCGCCGCGCAGGAGTTCCTTGCAGAACTCCGGCTGGGCCAGCGGTTCGCCGCCGCTGATGGTAATGCCCTGCAGGAAATGCCGTTGCCGGCGGATCTCGTCGAGCAACATGTCGGCGGTTTTCGGGTCGCCGTGGGTGGGACTCGCGGTGTCCGGGTTGTGGCAGTAAAGGCAGCGCAACGGGCAGCCGCTCAGGAAGACGACGTATCGCACGCCGGGACCGTCGATCATGCCGCCGCTTTCCACCGAGTGGACGCGTCCGGTCAACGGAGAGTTCCCTTGTGTCGCGGGCCGGGTGATGGTTTCGGATTCAATCATGTCCGCACCCAACCAAGCACGGATCCTCGATGGATGACAGGCCCGATTTGATTTCCACGGTTTTCCGGTCACGCCGCGCCAGCCATGAACCTCCCGGTCATCAGGAATCGGTTTGCATGAAATGGCGTGTCCTGTCATGAGGGTCGGCGGAATTTCCTCGCCGCCTTTCTTTTTTCCATGAAACCGACCCTCCTCATACTCGCCGCAGGCATGGGCAGCCGATATGGCGGCCTCAAACAAATCGACCCGATGGGGCCGAATGGCGAGGCGGTGCTCGATTATTCCGTGTTCGACGCGATCCGCGCGGGATTCGGGCGTGTGGTATTCATCATCCGCGAGGATTTCGCCGAGGCGTTCAGGAACGGCGTCGGCTCGCGTTTCGCCAGGCGGATCGAGGTGGACTACGCGTTCCAGCGCCTCGACGACCTGCCCGCCGGCTTTTCCGTGCCTCAAGGCCGGGTGAAACCCTGGGGCACCGCGCATGCCGTGCGCGCCGCCCGCGATTTGGTGCGGGAGCCGTTCGCGGTGATCAACGCGGATGATTTCTACGGGCGCGACGCATACCGCCGCGCCGCCGCCTTCCTGGCCGCCCCGCCCGCCACCAACCGCGTCGCCCACTATGCGATGGTCGGCTATCCGCTGGTGAACACGCTCTCCGACCATGGCGACGTGAACCGCGGCATCTGCACGCGCGACGACAATGGCCTGCTCACCTACGTCGAGGAATTCGTGGCAATCGGGCGCGGGGACGACGGTGTGATCGGCGGGGACGCGCTCGACGGCAGACGCCGCGTGATCGACGATTCCACACCGGTGTCGATGAATTTCTGGGCGTTCACGCCGGAGCTTTTCGACCTGCTGGAGGACGAGTTCGCGGTGTTTCTGGCGGATTACGGCGGCCGGGAAAAATCCGAGTTCTACATTCCGACGCTCGTCGATTCGCTGATCCGGAGCGGCCGGGCCGACTGCCGCGTTTTGGACACCGACAGCCAGTGGTTCGGCGTGACGTATCCCAACGACAAACCGCATGTGGTCGCCTCGATCCGCCGGTTGATCGACGCCGGCGAGTATCCGGAGGCGCTCGCCTGAAATGCCTGCCGTCTCAGAACGCGTCGCGCACGTGGTTGATGGCCGGCCTGCGCCCTTCCTCCAGCCAGACTTCGATGACGTCGAACCGCCACGGCATGTCGCGGTGGCCGAGCTTGCGGATCCAGGCGTTGGCACCGCGTTCGATGAGGCGCTGCTTGTCGGGGGTGACCGCGTCGAGCGGGCGGACGCTGCCGTGGCGTCCGCGGGTCTTCACCTCGACGAACAGGAGCAACCGCCCCCGCGCGGCGATGAGATCGACCTCGCCGCCGCCTTTTCTTTTGAAATTCCGCGCGAGAATGCGGTGGCCGGTGGCCTGCAGGAAGCGTGCGGCGATTCGCTCGCCGTGGCTCCCGATCCACTGGCGGTCGCGCGGGTTGCCGGTTTCGTCCCGCAGCCGGCTTGGATCGTTGAGCAGGCGGCTCCACCGCCGGATGCACCAGCCGCGCAGGCCGCGGCTTTTCCATGGGCGGGGGATTTCCGCGGGATCGGGGACGGGGTGGTGTTTCATCATCGCGCTCGCCGCCGGTGATTGAACCGGCCGGTGGCCCCGGATGCAAACCCGATGGATGAACGTGAAATACAAAACCGCCGCCGCGAGAACCCGCGGCGGCGGTAGTGTGATAAGGTGCTTCCAATGGCCCGCTCGGGAATGCTGATGACTTCAGCGGACACCCGGGGCCATGGGTGGATCAGTTGCCCGGCTGCTGCTGCGGGGCGCCACCTTGTTGCTGGGCCTGCATCAGGGCACTGAGCTGGGTGAAGACTTCCTCACGCTCACGCTCGAGTGCGGGCACCTCGGGATTGATCTCGGTCATCGCCTCGGTGCGGGCTTCGATCAGCTCGTTCTGCTTGGCTTGGAATTCCGGATCGTTGCGGACTTTTTCCTCGGCCTCGCGCATTTCGGAAATCGCCTGCTGGAATTCCATGGTGAGCTGCTGGCGCTCCTCGTCTTCCAGGCCCTGCGCGTTCTGGAGTTGCATCTGCATTTGCTGGAGCTGCTGCTGCTCTTCCTGGCTGGGATATCCCTCTTCCTCGAGCCGGCTCTCAAACATCTCGATGAATGCGGTGCGCTCCTCGACGAGTTCAGGATTGTCCTGCTCCGCCTGGGCGGCGATTTGCTGGAGTTCGGCCTCGATTTCCTGGGCACGGGCCTGGAGGCGCTGTGCCTCACCCATTTCCTGGGTCTGTGCTCCCGGTTGTGCACCTTGCTGGGGTGCCTGTTGCGGCGCCTGTTGCGCGGGAGCCTGCTGGGCTTGGAGGGCCATGGTGCCTGCAATCAATGCGGCTCCGGTGAAAATCGCGGTCGTGGTCTGTCGTGTGGTTGGTTTACGCTTCATTGTGTCGTTATGGTTGGATTCTCCGCCTGCCGCTGCTGCGGTAACTATGTCCTTCGAGCGCGGGGCGAATTCTCACGGGTTCTAATGCATCGGCTGTGCCAAGTCGTGCCGAACGATCAGTGAAAAATTCATAAAGTGCAGACTGCGAGTGATTTACATGAATGGAATTTCGGCGGAATTTTTTCACACCGGTCGGGATTGTCAGATTGAACGGGTTAATTTTGACACATGTGCTACCTTCGCCACCTCATGAGCGAAACACAAGAACCGCATGATCGGGAGGCTCAAAGCCGGACCCGGGATCCCGCCGGGTCCTCAGGCGGGGGGGGACGGAGGAGCGGCCTCGGGTTGCGTTGGATTCTGTTGATTTACGTGGTGCTTCCTCTGGCCGGGGTGATGGCGGTGGCGGGATACCTGATTTTGCAGACGTGGGAGCGCAACGTGGAGCAGCGGATGCAGAGCGACCTGGAGATGGTTGCGCGGGCGGTGCGGCTGCCGTTGAGCCACGCGATGGAGCGCGAGCGTGAGGGCGGCATTGAGCAGGCGCTCCAGGCTGCGCTTTCCACCGACTCGGTTTACAGCGCGTATGCCTTCGACATGGAGGGCGAACGGATCGCCTCCGCGGGCGGTCCGGCGTTCTCCGGCGAGCTTGGCACCGAGGATCGCGACATGGTGAGCGAGCTGGCCGCCGAGGGGAGAAGGGCGGGGGAGTTCGGTGAGATCGGCGACCGCCGGGTGTATTCGTATTTCCTGCCGTTGAGCGATTCGCGGAACCGCGCCAGCGGGCTGCTGCAATTGACGCGGCGCGAGCAGGACTTCCGCGACGACCGCGCGCGGGCGCGCCGGGTCGGCATCATCGGGTTCGTGACCGCCACGCTGGTGATGGCGCTGCTGGTGCTGGTGGGGCAATACGGCGCGATGGAGCGGCATTTCAGGAATTTGATCGCCGGCATGCGCCGCGTCGCCGGTGGCGACGCCGGCCACCGGCTGGTGCCCGCCGGGCCGGCCGAGATCGCCTCGATTTCGGAGAGTTTCAACGAGATGCTCGACAGCATCCAGAACGCCGAGCGGGAGATCGAGCGGAACCGCCTCGCCCGCATCGCCATGGAGCAACGCCTGCGGATGCAGGAAAAGCTCGCCGCCGTCGGCCAGCTCGCCGCCGGGGTGGCGCACGAGCTGGGCACGCCATTGGGCACGGTGAGCGGCGCGGCCCAGCGCGGGTTGCGCGGTCTGCCTGGGGATTCGCCGCAGGCGGCCACCCTGGAGAAGATCCGCCACGAGGTGCACCGGATGGAGGTGATCATCCGGCAGCTGCTTGATTTCAGCCACAGCCGCGAACTGCGGATCCGCACGGTGCGGCCGGAGAAGCTGGCCGCCTCGGCGGTGTCGGCGGTGCGCGAGGAAGCCGGGCGGCATGGCGCGGAGCTGGAAATCGCCGGCCCGGGCGACCCGCCGGAGATCCAGGCCGACCCGATCGCGCTCGAACAGGTACTGGTGAACCTGCTGCGCAACGCCGTGCAATCCTCCCCCGGCGTGCGCGTGAGCCTCGGCTGGGAGGCGGGCGGCGACGGCTTCACCTTCATCATCGAGGACGACGGGCCGGGCATTCCGGACGACATCCGCCCGCGGCTTTTCGAGCCGTTTTTCACCACCAAGAACGTGGGGTCCGGCACCGGACTCGGGCTCGCGGTGGTCCACGGCATCATCGACGACCACGGCGGCCACGTCCGCATCCGCGCGGGCGAATCCGGCGGCACCCGCGTCGAAGTCTTCCTGCCGCGCGAACCGGCCCCAACCACCGGATCCGATCCCTCATGAACGCCAACGAATCATCCACCGGGGAACCCGCCGCGAAGATCCTGCTCGTCGAGGACGACGAGGGGCTGGGCGGGCTGTTGCTGGAGGAAATCGAGGATCTCGGGCACGACGCCCGGCGGGTGGCCACCGCCGAGGACGCCCTGGATGTGATTTCCGATTGGTTGCCGGACGTCGTCGTGAGCGACCTGCGGCTGCCCGGCGCCGACGGGCTCGCGTTGCTCGCCGAAACCCGCCGCCGCCTGCCCGGGCGGTCGCCGGATTTCCTGGTCATCACCGGCTTCGGCAGCGTGCGCAAGGCGGTCGAGACGCTCAAGGCGGGGGCCGAGGATTTCCTGACCAAGCCGGTCGATCTCGAGCATTTCCAACTGAGCCTGCGGCGGATCCTGGAAAAGCGCGCGATGCGCGAGCAGATCGGGCGGTTCCGGGCGGCGAGCGCATCCGGCGCGTCGTTCCACGGCATCCTCGGGCGCAGCACGGCGATGGTCTCGATGTTCCAGCAGATCCGGCTGCTGGCCAAGGCGGACGGGCCGGTGCTGGTGACGGGCGAGAGCGGCACCGGCAAGGAGCTGGTGGCGCGGGCGATCCACCGCGAAAGCAAGGCGGCGGACAAGCCGTTCATCGCGGTGAACTGCGCGGGGATTCCCGAGAGCCTGATGGAGAGCGAGTTTTTCGGCCACGCGGCCGGCGCCTTCACCGGCGCGGGCAAGGCGCGGCGCGGCATCTTCGCCGAGGCCAGCGGCGGCTCGCTATTCCTCGACGAAATCTCCGAAATGCCGCCCGCGCTCCAAGCCAAGCTGCTGCGCGTGCTTCAGGACGGACTCGTCCGCCCGGTCGGCAGCAACCGCGAGGAACAGGTGGACGTGCGCATCATCGCCGCCACCAACCGCGACGTGGAATCCGAAATCCGCGAGGGCGCGTTCCGCGAGGATTTGTTCTACCGGCTGGAGACCTTTTCGCTGCGGGTGCCGCCGCTGCGCGACCGCGAGGGGGACATCCCGCTGCTGACCGCCGCCTTCGTCTCCGAGTTCGCCGCCGCCGCGAACAAGGCGATCCGCGGCGTCCGCGCCGACGCGTTCGCCCGCATGGAGAGCCACCACTACCCGGGCAACGTGCGCGAGCTGCGCAACGCCATCGAGCGCGCCGTCGCCTTCTGCCAGGGCCGGGAAATCCTGCCCGAGCACCTGCCGCCGCGCGTCGTCAGGGGGAAATCCGCCGGTTCGCGCCACGACCTGCCGGGTGGCCTGGCAGCAGGCGGCATCGACGGCGACTCGCTGCCCACGCTCGAAGAGGTCGAGCGCCGCTACATCCGCCACGTCGTGGACAAGGTGGGCGGCAACAAGCGGCTCGCCGCGTCCATCCTCGGCATCGCCCGCCGCACGCTCTACCGGCGGCTGGAATGAGCGCCGGGTCCCGCTGACGCTTCATCGCGCACCATCATCGGGAAATCCGAATTCCCAATCCGGCCACACCCGCGATATGTCTTGGCAAGGCGGGCCGTGGGGATAGGATCCCCATACCATGAGAATGTTGATCCCGTTCACCGTCGCGATGTCCGTGGCGTTTGCCGACAGCCTCCCTTTGGAAGATCCCGACCGCGGGGTTCGGGAAAATCGCGGCGGGCATGAGCACCGCGAAATCGACGATGAAAGCCTCAAGGAGAAATTCGCCGGAATGCTTGCGGATTCCGCCAGGGAGATGGATCCCGACGCCCGGCGGAAATTCCTGGATGAGTGGCGGGATTTGATCGCCAGCGCGCTGGTGACCCTGCCCGCGGATGATCCGGGCGGGAGCGGGCCCGCGGATGCGGAGCCAACCGGGGACTGGCGGGCCGACGACGGGTCGCTGGAGCGCGCGCGGGCCTACCACGCGGAGCATGGCGGGCTTTCCATGCTCGTGATGCACCGCGGCGAGGTGGTCCTCGAGGCATACGACAATGGCGGCGATGCCGGGACGCCGCAATGGCTGGCCAGCGGCACCAAGAGCTTCGTGGGCGTGCTGGCCGCAGCGGCGGTCGAGGACGGCCTGATCGAATGGGACCAGCCGGCCGCCGATATCCTCGATGAATGGCGCGACGACCCGGCGAAAAAAAACATCACCCTGCGGCAACTGCTGAATCTCACCAGCGGCCTGCGCGCCAACCCGCCCGGCGGCGCGCTGATCGGGCATTCGCTGGCCGACGCGCTGGAGGCGCCGGTCGTCAGCCGCCCCGGCGCGCGCTACGCATACGGGGCGAACCATTTCCACGCCTTCGCGGCGGCGCTGGACCGGGTGCTGGAGAACGAGCGCGGGATCGGCATCGAGCAATATCTCAACGAGCGCGTTCTCGAACCGCTCGGCATCGGCATGGGTTGGCGCGTGCGCCTGGAGGAAGGCATGCCGCAACTGGCCGGCGGCGGGACCATGACGGCCCGGGACTGGGCCGTCTTCGGCGAGTTCATGCGCAACCGGGGCCGGCATGACGGGCGGCAACTCATCGCCGCGGAACATCTTGCGGAATGCCTTGAGGGCACGGATGCGAATCCCGCCTACGGCCTAACCTGGTGGCTCAACGCCGAGGTGCCCGATCCGGTCCTCAGGAGAATCCCGCTGCTGCGCCGGGAACTCGGCGGTGTGCTGGAATCGGACCAACTGCCGGAGGATCTCCATCTGGCCGCGGGCGCCGGCAAGCAGCGGCTGTATGTGATCCCGTCGCTCGAACTGGTCATCGTCCGCCAGGGCAGGCCGCGGGAGCGGGGATTCCGGGACGAGGAATTTCTGATGATGCTGTTGTTCCCCGATGGCGGAGGCTGACGAGCCTTGGCCTCAGTCGAGGAACCGGATTTTCCCCGGCATCGCCCCGCTTTCGGCTTCGGCCATCCTGCGGTGTTGTTCGTCGCTGCACGCGGAATCGATGGGCGCGTCGGGCGTCTCGTCGGTCGGCTCGATGAGACCCTGTTCGGCGAGCCATTGCTCGACCTCCTCGCCGCTCACGTCGGCGAGCATCGTGCCGTTCACCTCCACGCACGGCGAGAGCGGCTGGCCGCTGCGCTGTTCCATCTCCCAGCGGAACGCCGGGTTCTTGATGATGTCCTTCTCCTCGAAGGCGAGGTCGTATTTGCGCATCACGGCGCGCACGCCCTCGCTCCAGCCACAGAATGTCTTGAGATAGGCGGTGATGACGGGTGGATCGTTTTGCATGGGAAGTCGGGGTGGTTGGTTCGCGGGCTTATCCTATCCCGAATCCCGAATCCGGCAAGCCCGGCCTTGTCCGGGGCGCGGGATTCCAGGGTGTCACCGGCCTCGCCCGCTTCCGGGATCGGGATTTCGATGGCAACGCCCGGGCCTTCGGCCTCGCTTTCGCCATCGGCCCGGACGGCGCACTTGCCAAGCCGTTCCGGGATTCGGATGGCTTGAACCTCGGATTCCCCTTCGGCCCGCAGGCCGCGCCTTCGACCGCCTGTCTTGCCATCGAGCCCGCGATCCTCGCGAGTCCGTCCGATCCTCTCTCACTGGGTGAGTGAGCGGAGGGGGGCGATGAGATGGTCGGGCCAGGGCATGGCGTCGTAGGTTTCGGGGTCGGCCCATGAGGGGTCGAGGGCAATGAGGTCCTGGAAGTGGGCGTTGGCCGCGGGGAGGTCGCCGTCAAGCGCTGCGGCGATGGTTAAGAGAAGGGTGGCGTGCTCGATGCTGTCCCCGCCGTATCCGGTGGCCTCGCCTTTGAGGAGGAAGGCGCGGGCTTGACCGGAGTTGCCGGTGAGCAGCGCGATCCAGGCGGCGCGCATGGCAAAGTCGGTGTCGTGGCCGAAGCGGTGCACGCCGGTGATGAGGATTTCGATGGCTTGGCGCGGGTTGTCGTTTTCGAAGGCGGTGTAGGCGGCCTCGGTGTAATCCTCGGCGAGGTGCTCGCTGGCCGGGTATTCGGAGATGATGTGGATCCAGCGGGAGTGGGCTTCTGCGAATTTTCCGAGTCCGGTGAGTGCGAGGGCCTCGACGCGCAGGCATGGGACGGCGAGTGCGCCGTGGTTGCGGGCGATGGTTGCGAGGGTGAAGGCATGTTCGGCTTCGCCGGCGATCGTGATCAGGGTTTCGGCGGCATCGAGGCAGGCGATGGCAAAGCGGGTGCGGCCGAGGGTCTCCATGGTGGAGGGGTCGAGCAGGCGGGTGATAATGCGCTGGCGGGTGACTTCCCCGGCATTGGGATCGATGGTGAGGGCGGAGATGATGGATCGGTATGCGCTTATCAGGGCGTTGACTGCGAATTGGAAGTCGGGTTGTTCCCAACCGTGCCAGTCTTCGCGCTGGCGGATGGCTGCGATGTCGGGGAAGCCGTGTTCGTGGTAGGGGGCAAAGGCGGCGGCGGTGCGATTGTGATTCAGGTGGATGTGGGAGGTGGCGAGGGCGTCGAGCGTGGGAGGCAGATCGGGTTGGGTTTCGAGAATTTCAATGAGTGTGGCGGTGTTGTTTTCCTTGAAGGCGGTGGCAAGTATCTGGGCCGGGCTGGTGGGGTCGGGTGTGTCGGTGGGGAGCGCGGCTTGGAGGCGTTGGGTGAGGGGGTTGTCGGGACAGGATGTCCCGACGACGGACTGGGACAGGATGTCCCAGCCACGCTGCCGGGGCGGGGTGTCCCGGTCACGCTGCCGGGACGGAATGTGCAGCACATTGAGCGATGCGGTGGCGGGGTCGTATGCGTGCCGGGCGAGGAGTGTGAGGGATTCGGTGGTGGGGTGTTCGGGCGGCGACGCGGGTTGGTGGAGGGCGATGCGCCCGTCGGCATCCGCGGTGGCGAGGAGCCGCGTGTCGGGGTCGGCGGCGAAGGCGACGGGTGCGGAGGTGGTGGCGAGCGGGGCTTTGGGCTGGCCGGGGAAGATGACGGCGGTGGGGGTGAATTCGACGGCCGCGGGCCGGATGTGGCGGAGCAGGCCGCTGGCGAGGCCGGGGAGGGTGGAGTGGGCTTGGCGGGTGGCCCAGGCGTCGATGTCGAGGTCGCCGTGCACGGGGTTTTCGGTGAGGTCGAATTCCATGGCGACGGGCGGATCGTGGGGGCCGGGATGGCGGATGATGAGCGCGGTGTCGCCGCGCCCGATGAAGTGGGCGTGGAGGATTTCGAGGGGTTCTTCGTCGAAGGGGTGGATCGCGATGGATTCGACGGGGGAGAGGGGAATGTCGATGCGGGTGCCTTGCCGGTCGAGCAGGCGCAGACGGGAGGATGCGAGATGGGCGGCGAGGATGGGGGCGGGTGGGAGTTTTTCGTTTTCAATCATGCGGATTGCTTCGCCGGTTTGGGTGTCGCGGATGAACCATGCGCCATCGCCGGGGTGGGCGAGCAGGACCGAGTCGGCGGAGAACGTGATGGCGGATTCGGGGGTGATGCCGGCGGGGATGGCGCCGAGGTCGGTGATGGGTTCGAGTGATTGGGCGTCGATGAGGAGCGAGACGTCGCCGCGCGTGACCACGGCGTGGGTCGCGGTGGGCGAGAGCACGAAGTGGCGGAGCGGGTCGCGGGTTGGGAAGAGCACCGCGCGGATTTCGCGGGCTTCGAGATCCCAGCGGACCACGGTGTCGAAAGGGGGCTGGGTGAGGCCGGCCCAGAGGGAGCCGCCATGGAGCGCGATGTGGCGGATTTCCGCACTGCTGTGGTCGATGATGCCGTCGGGCTGATGCCAATGGGTGGATTCGAGCAGGCGGAGGGTTTCGGGGTGGTCGGGCTGGGTGGCGAGGATGGCCAGGGCGAGATCCGGGCGGTTGGCTTCGAGGTGGGTGTGGGCGAGCGCGATCTCGGCGGGAAGCAGTTGGTGAGGCGGCTCGGGGGCTTCCTGATGGCCGGGCTCGGGATCCACACGATGGAGCGGGGTGGATTCCTGCGGGTCGTGGGGCTCGGATTCTTCCCGCGAACAGGCCGCCAGGAGGGCCACGCCGCACAGGATGGGCAGGAGCAGGCGGGGCGTGGATGAGCCTCGGGATTGCGCGTGCGACATCCACACACCGGGCTGCAGGGGACCAGCTCGCAGGCAGGATCGCATGCGGCTGTTCAGCAGCTGGTGGAATGGGTCGGGCATGTGGAATCGGCTGTCGGATGGCGGTTGGGCCGGAACTCTTTCCGCGGTCACCGGATTCCGGCGAAGTTCCGGCGGAAACGTATCAGACCGGGTGTTGTGGCATCCAGTCCGGTTTCGGGTTGCGGCGGATTTCAGGCAGCATGTGGCATCGCACCGGTGATTGACAGGACGAAACCCGCCGGAATGTAATGCGGGAATGAGTCGCCGCCGGCATCGGGCTTCCGGGGATTCCGGCCGGGAATCGCGTGATTTCTCCGTCGAGATGGACGGGGATTGGAGTTCAGGTGGCGTCTTCGGTGGATTTCTGGCCCTGTCGTTGGTGGGCGTGTTTTGCGTTTCGGGTCCGTTCTCTGGCTATCATGCCTGGATGCTGGGCGGGGTTGGCTTGCTGATGGTGTGGTGTCCGCCACGGTTCGCCCTGCCGCGGTCGTGGTGGTGGTTGGCATTGGGGTTCATGTTGGCCGGCTGCGCGGCGTTCCTTCCGGTTGATTGGTTCGGGATTCCTGAATGGCGCCGGGAACTGGAGGTGCTGGGTCTGGAGACCGGCTCGCGAGTGGTCATCCAGCAGTGGATTGCAGCGGAAGGGCTGCTGATCTTCTGGATCACTTTGCTGGGCGGGTTCTGGCTCTGTGGGCACCGCGGGTCGCCGTTGCAGATCCGGTTCTGGGCCCTTGCCTTCGTGGTGGGTGTGGCATGCTATGCGGTGGTGTCGCGGGTGGTGATCGAGATGCCGGATTTACACAGAATGACCGGCGGGGGGAATTACGGATTTTTTCCGAACCGGAACCACACCGCGACTTTGCTCGCGATGGGAGCGGTTTGCGGGCTGGGTTGCGCGTTGCAGGCGATGCGGGACAAGCGCTTCGTGGTGCTGGTGGTCGCGCTGTGTGCCAGTGCGGTTTGCCTGTGGGCGATCGCCGCGTGGTCGATCAGCCGGGCGGGCGTGGCGTTGGCCGCGGCGGGCGTGCTGATATGGATCTTCATGCTGGGCCGCCGCTATCTGGGTCGTCACGGATTGTGGGCCGTCGGGCTGGTCGTCGTCGCCGCGGTCGGGTTGTTTCTGGTGACCGGCACCCAGGTGAGGGAGCGGGTGGGGACGACGGTGGAGCGCACCGGCTCGGTGCTGCTCGACGGCCGCCAGCGCGAACAGGATCCCGAGGCCCTCCGGTCCGCACTCGATTCAGGAATCTTCCTGGATTTCCGGATTCCGGCCTTCCTCGATACCTTGCAATTGATTCGCTCGCATCCATGGACGGGAGTGGGCGCCCGTCAATACATCCATGTGATGCCCCAATACCGGGATCTGACGATCGTCGCGAACGACTCCTACCTGGTCCACCCGGAAAGCGACTGGCTGTGGATGGCCGCCGAAATCGGCATTCCGGGGACGGTCGCGTTGTCGATCCTGGTGGCGCTTGCCGCGTGGAAATCCTATCGCGGAATTCGCCGCGGACGCGATCGTGCGATCCGTGCCTCATGCCTGGCGGCGGCGCTATTGCTGCCGCTGCATGGACTCTTCGATGTTCCCGGTCACCGCATCGCGTTGGCCTGGTGTGCGGTTTTTCTCTACGTCCTCTCGCTGCATCCGCCGGGGGATGATCAGGATGAAGCGCCAAAGCTCCAGCAGACAGGGTTCGCGGTCATCGGCATGCTGTTGCTATTGGGTTCGGGGTTGCTGGCCCGCGCGCAGTGGTTCGGCGGCATGCCCCCCCCCAGCCAGCAACCCCGGGTGGCCGTGGAGCGTGCGAATGAGCTTTACCGGCAGGACCGGGCGCTTGAACGGGCCGCGACGGCGGCCGGGCGCGAACATCGGCCGCCTGCCGACGAGGACAAGCTGCTGGAAGCGATCCGGATTCTCGAAGCGGCAAGGGCCCGGGCTCCGATGGATCGCGACCTGATCCTGCACGAGGCGCGGACGGCGCTGTATTTTGATCATGAGCACGACCGCGTTGACCACTTGTTCGCGCTCAAGCGTGGACTCAATCCGATCCGGGTGCGGCATGTCCTGATTCAAGCCGAGGCTTGGTCCGGCAGGGATCCGGAACGCACCGGTGCCTTGTGGCGGGAGGCAATGGAGCGCGCAAAGAGGGTCGATCAACTGGATCCGGACAACATGTGGTCCAGCCTGCGAACGATGGAACGAATCGAACGGATGGCGGCGGGCCAGCCGGAACTGGAGGATCAGATTCCCGGCCGGTGATGAAGATTCCGCCTGAAAAAATCCGGCTGATTTTTTCTTTTTTTTGATTTGACGCAATGTCCGCGGGTCGGCATGATCTCTCCCATGAAGATTTCGTATAGAAAATGCATCGCCGCGTCCGCAGGTTTGATGTTTGTCCTCGGGGTCACGATTCCGGTTGACGCCATGAGGGCAACTACGACCTCCAATGCCGAAAAATCAGACGGGTTGAAGATCGAAGAAGATAATCCGAAGACCGGGGAGCGCGAAGATTTGCTTGGTCCGGTGATTCCAGGATTGCCCGGACCTGTGATCCCCAATTTCGATCCGGTCGATCCGGTTGATCCAGGAATACCGATCATTCTAGGTGGACGCGATCCCGACCCCGTGGATCCGGTGGTCCCCGGAGTGCCAGTTCGCGATCCCGACCCGGTGGATCCTGTCACGCCAGGTGTCCCGATCAGCCCGGATTGATCCTGTCGCACCGACATGCGTCCCTTAACGTCTCTTGATTTTTATCCATTCATTATCCACCCCCACTCACCCAACCAATGAAAAAACTATTCGCTCACATCCTGATTCCAGGAATCATCGCCACGACCGCTCACGCCGCGGTTTTCATATCGGATTTCGACTCCGCCCCCTACGCACCCGGCATCGGCCTCGATGGTGTTGATGGATGGACATTGACCGGATCGTCGGCAACCAATGTCGCGTTCATCGGCAACTCTCCCTTCCCTCCTCCCAGCAGTGGTGGTAGCGCCATTCACCTCGGTTTGAACCCTCTGGATGCGGGCGAATCGAGTGCATACCTATACCAATCCCCATCCAGCGGATTGGTGAACAATCCGGGAGGGTTCACATCTTTTGGTGCGGAATTCACATTGACCGACAGTTCCGATTCATTTCCCAACCGTGACAGCTTCGCATTCACGTTCCGTGGTGAGAACGATGCGAATCTGTTTACCGTTGGATTGACTCCGCAAAGCCAGTCCGTCCAACCCAGTCAGAATACCCGTTTGGACACGCTTTCCTGGAGCAGCGATTACGCAGGAGGAGGTGCGAACATCGGTACCACACAGCAAGGGGTGGGTTATAACATGAATATCCTGTTCACCCCATCGGGAACAAACGATGTGGACTTCAGCATCAAGTTCTCCGGCATTCAATTCGCCAGCGGAACATTGGCCGGTGCGGCGAATGAAATCGTCGAAACCTGGGGATTCGAATGGATCTTGTTCGACCAGAACGATCCGGACAATGCGGGGACCAACCGTTTGGTGGTGGATGACGTGTCATTCATCCCCGAGCCATCAGCTGCGATGCTCATGATGTTGACGGGTCTCGCCTTCCTGGTACGCAGGTCCCGGTGAATGGTGATTCCTCCACTCAATCAGAAGATCACAAGACCGCTTTCAGCCATATTCGCGAAAGCGGTCTTTTTTTTGGAGATGAATCATTTTCAAGTGAAGGTTCCTGCTTCAAGATTCGATCCGGAAAAATTCCGAACTCCAGATTTCCTGTAGCCATGCACCGTTCAACCATCCTCAAAAGCAGCGTATCACCTGAACCCGGCTGCCACCCGATAGGTCCGCGTCATCTGGATTCATTTCCTCGAACCAATTCCGGTGTCGTATCCGGCGCAACCGGTCAATCACCTGTTGGCGCGGGCCTGGACAGATATCAGCCGCGCTATCTATCGGTCAGTCATGGATTGCTTTTGGCCCTGTGCACAGGGTCGGCATTGACATTGTCGCAGACCAACGCGCCGCTTGTGACCCCCGAGATCATCCCATTTGAGGATGCCGGGGATGAAAACCAGGTTGAGGAGGCGGAGCTGGGCTTTGGTCTTGAATCTCCGGAGCTTGCCGATGATGCCTCCCCCGGTGAACCCCTTGACCATGCCTTGCCCGGCATTGACCCTTTGGAATCATTGGCCATACCTGATGACGAGTTTGGAACGATTCCCTTCGAGGGTGATGAACAGCCGCAACCGGACCAGGAGATGGAAGCCCCGGATTCCGATGAGGCGTGGGCGGTTGAGGAGACCGCCACCGTGCAGGATGTGTGGGATGATCCCGGTGGTTTGTGGTTTTCCTATGAGCCCGGGCTTACGGCGGGGTGGCCGACTGGATTTGACGATTTCTGGGGCGGCGGATTCGCGGGCATGGAGGGCACCATGCTCGGTGCCGTGCGAGAAGGTCTATCCATGGGCGTGTCGCTGGGCGGCAGCTATGATACGAATGTTTCCCAGAGGATTGCCTCATTGGGCGGCGGCAGCCAGGGGGACTTTATTACGACTCTAGGCGGAAATGTGAGTTACCGGTCGATCGCGCCGGTATGGACCTTCGGATTCCGCTATTCGGGTTCCTATCGTTGGTATGCCGACCGCTCGGCTCTCAACGGCTACAACCAGAATGCCGGATCCTCGCTTCACTATAATAGCGGCCCGCTATCGGCAACGCTCAACCTGGGTTTGAATTTCGGCAGCGGGGCAAACCGGTTATCCGGGACCGTGCTCGATGAGATCCGATACAATTACGGGGTGAACGCACGCTATCGCATCAGTCCGAAGACGTCGGTCGCGGGGAATTTTTCCCAGCGATTCACCGATGCATCCGGCGGAATCGACACCAATTCATTCAATGCCGGACTATCCGCCTACTGGCATTATTCGCCACTGCTGGATTTCGGCCCCGGCATCCGCTACACCCGTCGCGTGGGTGACAGTGGTCCGCGCCGGACTTCGATCGGCCCCACCTTGTCGGCGAATTACCAGCTTTCGCAAAAAGTGAGGCTGAACTCAAGGGTCGGCGTGGATTTCGCTTCCTACAGCGATGGTGGATCGACGGATCCGTCGTTCTCGACTTCGGTTGGGATGAGTTACCAAATCAACGAATTCTCGTCCATGAGCCTGAACCTGCTGCGTGATGTGCAGGCATCCCAGCGGCGCGCGGGCGAGTTTGAGGAAATGACCGCGGTGCGTCTTGGCTACAACCGGCGCATCCAGCGGGTATCCTGGAGCGTCGGCACGGGCTTCGAAAACCGCAAGAGCAGGAATGCCACACCGGGGCTCGCCAGGCGGTCGGACCGCAATTACTTTACGGCCGACACCTCGCTCGGGACGCAGGTGTTCACCGAGAGAACGCGTGCAAGCGTGTTCGCGCGTTATCGCAATCAAAGCGGTGGAATTGACGAATCCTGGGGCTCGCTCAACATCGGGTTCAACATCAGCCACTCGTTCTGAGTGGCAGATCCCCCGGGTAACCCGAACCATTCGCGGAAGGTGTCATCGGGAAAAACGGATCATGCGGGCGGGATGAAGCCGGAAATCACGGATTCCGGACAGGTGCGCCGCATCGTGTTCATCTTGTGTGACGGGTCGAAGTTTTCCGGTAAACTGCCCGATGTGTTGGGCAGGTCCGGCATGGACGTGCGGCGGATCGGACAACCGGACGATCTCCGCGGTTTGCGCGCACCACAATCGCCTGCCTGCCTGCTTTGCATGGGTGGGGGGGACGGGGCGGGCGCTCTGGCGGATGCGGTGATCGCGGGGATCGGCGAGCGGCATCTGCCCCTGCCCGTCGTGTTTCTCGCGGAGCGCTGGGACTTGCGAACGGCGGTTCGCCTGATGAAGAGCGGCGCGAGCGACGTGGTCTCATACGCGGATCGTGGCGTGGACGTGGCGTCCATCATCGAGCGCGCGATTCATGAGGCGCTCGCCGGGTGGGCGCGCGCCCGCGCGGTTGCGGATGCGAAGGCACGCATGGCGAGCCTTTCCGACCGCGAGCGCCAGATCATCGGTCTTGCCCTTCAGGGTCTGCTCAACAAGGAGATTGCCGACGAATTGGGTCTCGCGCTGGTGACCATCAAGATCTATCGGGCGAAGGCGATGAGGAAAATCGGTGCGGGCAACGCGACCGAAATGGGCCACATCGCGGCCCTGGCCGGATTGTGTTCCGGGCATGCGGGCGTCACGTCTCACTCTGGATGAGCGAGGTGAATTTGCGGCGTTCGAAGGATTGCAGCTCGTCCCAGGGGAAGTTGGCGAGGGCGGGGTGGTCGGCGGTGATTTCACCGGTCAGCAGGCGGGTGACGAGAAAGACGATCCGGAACGGCGGCGAAAGCGATTCGACCTCATGATCAAACGGCCGTAAAACGCGGGATGCCTGTTCGGGATTTCCGGCGCAGAGGTGGGCTGAGGCGAGGGTGGTGTGGATCGGCAATTCGTCGGGAAAAGACTTGGCCAGCCTTTCGAGTGGCTCGATCACGATGGCGGGATCCATGGCGTCGGTGAGCGCCGATATGTAGGCGAACTGGGTCAGCAGGACCGGGTTGGCCGGCTCGAAGTTGAGGTAGATTGCGCAGATTTCGAACAGGGTGTGGTCGCGGTTGCTATTGGCGAGTGTCTGATAGACGTGCTTGATGTCCTCGTAGAGTGGCAGCGGGCCGTTGCCGTTGCGAATCGCCTCGGTCATGGCCTCAACGGCGATCTCCCGGAGGCCGGCACGCATTGCGATGCGATGCATTTCGATCAGCGCGCGGTTGGTGGGATCGGAACGGGCTTCCGCAATGGCGGAGCGCCAGGATTCACCGCGCGTGGCGGAGTCCCCGAGCTTTGCCGCGGCAACCGCGCGATGTGTCAGCGAGAGGTGTGGCGGCAGATGCATCGCGGCGGCATCTTCGTCGAGCAGTTCGATCAGTGTTTCCCAGGCGTTGGCCTGCCAGGCCGCATCGAGCAAAACCGGCATCAGATCCGGGTCGGATTCGATGCGGGCGGGTGGAAACGCTTCGAAGAGCGCCTCATGCAGGCCCGCGTCACGCAGGAAATTGGCCAGATCGACGGGCGCGCGATCGCGCCATTTTTCCACCAGTGTGTTGATTTCCGGCGCGGCTCGTTGGGGTGTGTTGGCGAGGTCGATCCTGGCTGCCGCGAATGTGAGGCGCGCAGGGTCGGCCTGGCCCGGGGCATCCATCAGCTGTTGGATCGCCTGCGAGAGCAGGTCGTCACGCAGGTTGGGAATCGGGATGGATTCGAGCACATCGAGCCATTTCGAAGTGTCGGTGGTGTTGCCGTTCGCCTCCGCGAGGGAGCGGGCGATCATTCGCCGGGCTTCGGCGAATCCTTCTTCGCGTCCACTGGCGACGAGCAGCCGTGCGAGGCGGGTGCGAAGGCGGTCGTCGCGCGCGTCTTCCGGGACGGCGAGGAGCACCTGCGCGCTTTCGCCGAACCGTTGCTCGGTCATCAGGCGGTCGGAAAAGGCGATGGCGAATTCCGGGCGGGTGCGTTCGTCTTCGTCGAGCCTGGAGGCCCATGCCTGGCCGGCAAGGCCGAGGGGCATGGAGGCGGCGATCTGCACGAAGCCGGTGTGGCGGTCTTCCTGGGTGGCATCCGGATGTGAGAGCAGGCTGTTCGCGATCTGGCCGTGGCGGGGGTCGGTGAGGTGCCGGGTCGCCCGTTCGAGGATGCGCAGCGCCTCAAGGCTCCTGCCACCGGAACGCAGCACGGTGAGCGAGAGGTCGCGGGCTTCCAGCATGCGGTCGGCTTCGTCGGCGCGGTGTGCGGCGACGAGGATGCGCTCCATCCGCCATTCCCTGAAGAGGCGGTAACCCGGGCCGATGACGATCAGGGTGGCGATCGCGAGGATCATGAGCATGGCGGCGAGCCGGATCAATGGATGCAGATTCATCCATTGGCTGTGAAGGCTGGAGAGTTTGCTACGGGGCATGTCTTGATTCGGATACGCGGCTGGGGGGCGACTGTTGCGGAAATGGTGTTGGGTTTCAGGTGTTGTTGTTCCGGTCCACCCGCACGCGGCGCAGGCGGCGGCGGGGTTTTGCATCACCGAGCCAGCCGGAGACGAGGAAGAAAAACGCCGCGCTGACGAGGAATGCGAGCACGCCGAGCCAGTCGTGGGCGCGGTCGAAGGCTTCCACGCCGTGGTCGAAACGGATCGTTGCCAGCGCCCAGGTGCGCACGGTGTTGACCAGGAAGGCCGCGCCGCAGGCGATGACCAGAAGGAGCGCCACCCTGGAGGCACGCATGCGCTGGAGTTCGGCGAAAAACCAGGTGGCCATGACGAAGCTCTGGAACGACCTCACGCCACTGCAGCCATCGGTCACCTCGACGGAAAAACCGTGCAGGATGATGCGCACACCCTCGATTTCGACCGGCCGGCCGGACAATTGGAACCACTCGACCGCGGCGTGCATCACGGCGTGGGTGAGTTTTTCGACGAGGTGGTGCTCGATGGCGGTCGGCCACGGGATGGCGGACATGGCCAACAGCGTGATCCAGCAGAACGAGGCGGAGGTTTTCCAGCCGTGGGTGGCGGTGACGATGGCATGTCCGCAGGCGGCCGCTGTGACGGCGAGGAGGGCCATCGGGATTCGCCATGCGGGGTCGGCCTGGCCGAGGATGCGCAATGCGAGGAGCCATGGCACCAGGGCGATGGCCGCCACGAGGATCCACCGCCAGGGAAGGGGGGCGGCGGGGGATTCCAATGTGCGCCAGCGCCGTGCGAGCAGCCACAGCGCGGCGGGCGGGACGAACCAGCCGTAATCGTAGTATTCGCCATGACGCCAGCCGTATGAGGCGGCGATCATCGCGGGAACCCAGAGCGCGGCGACCAGCACGGGTGCGGTCCAGGCGGATTCCCGGCGCGGATTGGGTGGCGTGGGCATGCGGAAAGTGCCGGAATGTTGCGGTGATGGATGGAAAACCAAGAAAGCACCGGTCACAAGTGCGGGCTTTTACCTGGCGAAGAGTTCCAGATCCTTGGGCGTGGAACCGTCCGGAGGTTGTTTATCCTGGTCCCCGGGCGGCGTTTCGACGGGTATCGATTGCAAACCGACGTTCCAGTGATGGATTTTCAGTTGATGCCGGGTGGCATAAGCCGTCAGCGTATCGAGCAGCTCGCGGGAAGGGTGATTGATGGCGACGATGATGCCGCGCAGCCCCCGGGTTTCGACCAGTTGCGGGATTTCAGAGATGCCGCCGAGGATTCGGAACGAACGCAGGCGGCGGCCGTGGAGTGCTTTTGATTCATCCAGAAAGCCGAGGATGCGCATGTCGGGATAGTCGCCGTGGGAGCTGGATTTGAGATGATCGAGGAAAAGCGTGCCGAAGTCGCCGGCTCCGAGCACCGCCACCGGGCCAAAGCCATCGGCGGCATCGTTTTCCGGCTGGCGCGGATTGCCGTGATAGGCTTCAAGCGCGTATTCGCGGCACACGTCGAGGAAGCCGCGCGGGATGCAGATGGCGATGGATGCGAACACATGGGCGAGCAACGCCATGCGCAGGTTCGACCATTGCGTGTCACCCGCGGCAAGACTGAACAGGGTGAAAGTGGCCAGCGCGGCGATCAACAACCAGAAAAAGAGGCCGATCAGCTGGCGCATCGTCGCGCGGACCCAGAGCGTGAGGTGCACGCGTGCGAATAGCGTCGCAAGGCCGCCAAAGATGGTGAAAATGGCCGCGAACTGGAGCGGCGGAATGCCGGACGGGCGGGTCAGGAAATTGGTTTCGATGAGCACGGCGCACGACGCGGCGCAGACGAGCGCCAACAGGTCGTAGGCGAACAGGGAGACGGCCAGCATGCGGCTCCGGACCGGGAGCTTGATCGCCATGTGGATGACGCTGCCGGTTTGCACCAGCTCGACCCGTGCGAAGTGGCGGATGCCGACCAGGGCGACGATGATCAGGCCGATCAGTGAGAATACGAGCACCCGGTCCCCGAACATCATCGGCAGGAAGGCGAGCATCGCGAGCAGGATGGCGATTCCCTGGAGGATGAGCGCGACCTTGCGTTGCGATCCTTTCGAGTCGAGCAGGCGGTGGTGGAGGTGGTCGCGGTCGGCGTCGAAGATGCCGCTGGCGTCGTCCTCGCCGCGGAGTTTGCGGACGATCCGGCGCGCGCCGCGCCGCCAGATGGCGAGGAGCACATCGAGCAGCGGGACGCCGGCCACGGCGATGGGAAGCAGGATCATGCCGGCGACGGCGCGGCGTCCGACGGCATCGGTGGCGGCGGTTGCGAGGAAGAGGCCGATGAGCATCGAGCCGGCGTCGCCAAGGAAGATGCGCGCCGGGTTGAAGTTGTATCTGAGGAAGCCGAGGATCGCACCACCCATGACGAGGAGGAGCAATGCGGCGTCGGTGCGTTCGTTGGAGAGGGCGATGCCGGCCAGGCCGAGGGTGGCGACCGCGGCCAGGCCGCCGCACAGACCGTCGAGTCCGTCGATGAGGTTGAACGCGTTGATGAGCACCACCGCCCAGATGACGAAGGCGACCTTGTCGAGGCCGTCGGGCCATGAATCGGGAAACAGCCAGTTGTCGATCGGGTGGAGGGTCAGGAAAAAAATCGGAGCGAGGGCGTGCGCGCCCAATTTGATGAACGGCGTCAGCCCGTGGCGGTCATCGAGGATGCCGGCGATCATCAGCACGCCGGAGCTGGCGGTGAATGCGCCGAGCCACTTCCATGACAAGTTGCCACCTGGATCGATGAGGCCGGTGGCCAGGCCGGCGGAGATGACGATCAGGAAACTCAGCCAGATGGCGATGCCGCCGGCGCGGGGGATCGGCGTTTGATGGATGCGGCGCGCGCCGGGCTGGTCCATCAGGCCGACCTTCGGTGCCAGGTGAATCATCATCCGGTTGAGGGCCACCGAGACGCATACGGCCAGGAGGGTGGCGATCACGAATTGAAAAAACATGGGGGAATGCGGAGAGGATCAGGATGGCCGTGCGGTGATGTGAACGGGGTCACACCCGGGGCAGACTGGCATTGGAACGCCGGAAATTGGAAGCACAAATCCTGCCAACGGCCGGGACAATTCCCGGTAAAAAAAATCCGCCATGCACCCGGGTGGGGTGGCAGGCGGATGAGGAAATTGATGTTGCGCGGTGCAGGCACGCAGGTCGCGGCGGTCTTCAGCGCGGTGCGGCGAGAAGCGTCGCGGCGCGCGCGGCGTTGGGGCCGCGTTGGAAATGTGCGGCGGCGAATTCGGCGGCGGCGCCTCCGCGCGATTCGCGGACGTCCGGGTCTCGGGCCTCGTCGATGGCCCGGGCGAGCGCGCGGGTGTCGCCGGGGGCGACCACCCAGCCGCCGCCGCTTTCGTCGATCCAGCGGCTGATTGCCGAGTGGCTGTCGCCGATGAAGATCACCGGCCGTCCCGCGGTGAAGATGCCCTGGAGTTTGCTGGGCAGCATGGTTCCCGTCCATTTCGCATCCAGCGAGGCGAGATGGACGTCGGCGCTCATGAGGTGGGTGTGGAGGATCTCCGCCGGGGCGTAATCGTGAAGTTCGACCGGGGCGTCCGGTCGTTCCGCCAGGAATGCCTCGATTTCGTCGCGCCGTTTCCCCGCGCCGAAGAAGACGAAGCGGGCCGGCGGCGGATGCCGCGCGGGAGTGCCGCGGATGACCTCGAGGATTTCGGAGAACCGGTGTCCGAGTCCCATGTTTCCAGAATACATCACGATCATCTGGTCGTCCGTCCAGCCCATTTCGCGGCGTCGCGCGGCGATCCGGGCCGCATTGTCTTCCTCGCGCCTTTGCTTGCGGGGTTCGGTGCTCCACAGGGGGATCCAGGCGGGTTCCGGGGCGGTGCCCCGTGTTTGCCGCGCGAGAGTCGCGGCCATGTCGGGGCCGAGGGTGAGCCGGGCGGCGGCGCGGTTGCCGCCGATGCCCCAGCCGGCAAGCCCTGCCAGCAACCGGTGCGGGATGCCGCTGTCGCGGAGCATGCCGTGCGCGACCATCACGTCGGGGTACACGTCCATCACCCAGTGGGCGTGGTCGCAGCCGAGCGGTTTCGACATCGCCCGCGCCAGCACCGCGAGGTATGGCGGGGTGGTGAGCGCGACGATGCGGCCGGGCCGCGGGCGGATCACCGCGAGCCGGAATGCCACACCGAGGTAGTAGGACGCGTAATCCGCAAGCTTGCCGAGGAACGTGCCCCTGCCGAACCGTGTCGCGCGGATGCGGATGACGCGGCAGCCGGTGTCATTTCCGGTGGCGGGATCGGAGCGGTCCGCGGAATGGGCGTCACTGGGCCGGTCGCGCGCGGGCCTGGCTCCCGCCGCCTCCGCATATCCGCCCGCGGCGCAGATCACCGTGACCCGGTGGCCCTGCGACCGCAATTCCTCCACCACCGCCGCCAGCATCACGCCGGTCGGCGCGGCATCGGGGGGATGATATTGGTTGAGGAAGACCAGGTGCATTGGACGGGTGGGTGGTTACGGGTCACGCAAGACATGCGGACGGATGTCACTTGGACGGAATGCCAGCCTTCGCGCGGTGGCGCGCGAAGGAACACGCGGGGGCGCGTGTGGTCCCCCACCACCCACCGCACCCTGTCTCACCGCAGGTGGGCGTGTCGGAGCCGGGGTTATCGGGACGCCCTGCGCGCTTCACGGATTTTGACGGTGATGAGGAAGTCGTAGAATGCCTGGAGCATGCAGTAGGCGAAGCCGGGATAGCCGTCGAGGAATCCGCGTTTGGCGATGTAGAGGTAGAGGAATTTGGCGATCCAGCGGCCCGGCAACCGGGCGTGGATGCGCTTCATCGCGCGCCGTCGTGCGATCCCGCCGCGCGGCAGATCGCGGAGGGGAATCGGGCCGGTGGTCAGCGCGGACGACTCCCGGGCCTCCTCGTCGGAATACCGGTTGTGTTTGGCGACCCACTCGGCGATGCCCTTGGAGAAGTTGAAGTGGTCGTATGCGGTGTGGATGTGGCCGACGCCGCGTTTGGCTTGATCCTCGCGCTGGCCGTGTCCGGCTTTGGCAAATCGTAATTCGCCGATTTTGAGGAACCGCACCTGGGGGTGGGGGTATTGGGTGGCGTGGCGGATCCAGCGTCCGAGGAAGATGATGCGGTTGGGCACAAAATAGGCGCTGTGTTGATCCCGCACCATGACCCGTTCACATTCCGTCCGCAATTCGTCGTTGAAGCGTTCATCCGCGTCGAGATGAAAGACCCACGGGTGTTTGAAGGCGATGTGGTCGAGCGCGTGGTTGCGCTGGGCTCCGAAGTCGTCGAACGCGCGCTCGAAAACCCGCGCGCCTTGCGTTTCCGCGATGTCGCGGGTGGCGTCGGTGCTGTGGGAGTCGAGCACGACGACGTCGTCGCACCATGCGACCGACCGGAGGCATTCGGGCAGGTTGTTTTCCTCGTCTTTGGTGAGGATGAGGATGGAGAACATGAGGCGGACCGGGAAAACGGATGTGGCGGATGCAGCGGATGCTCCGGAGGCGCGGGTCAGCCGGCGGCACCGGCGTTGGCGCGGATGTGCGACGGGTCGAACATCGAGCACAGGACGACGCTGCGGGGGAAATCCTCCCAGAGTTTGCGCAGGGTCGCGGTCGGATCGAGTCCGCCGCGGTGGCGCATGGGCGAGAAGATGACATTCGGCGAGCCGGCGCGGGCCGATCGCGCGTTTTCGTAGTGTCCGGCGCCAGGGGACGCGTCGAACTGGAGGACATCGAAGGCGTCGATGATGGATTCGAGGGCGGGGAGTTGGCGCCAGCCGAATGCCAGGCCCCATGCGCGGATTTTGCCTTCGTCCTTGAGCCGGGCGGCGGTTTCGGAGAGTTCGTCGATGTGCGGGATTCCCGCGGTCGGCTCGTGGACGAAGAACAGGTCGAGGTGGTCGGTCTTGAGCGCGCGGAGGCTATGTTCGAGGTTGCCGCGCATTTCGGCGGCCGTGAGCGGCACGCGTTCGTGGAACGGGTCTTTGCGAGCCGGGGATTGCGGCGCGGGAGTGGTGGATTGACCGGGTGGGCCGCCACGGCGGGGGCGGATCGTGCGGACGAGTGGTTTGAGCGGGCGCAGCAGCGAGGCTTTCCAAGTCGCGCGGATGCCGAATTTGCTGGCGATCACGACTTCGTCGCGGCGGCCGTGGAGGAACCGGCCGAGGAATTTTTCGGCCTCGCCGTATCCGTATGAGCGCGCGACGTCGAAGTGGGTGATGCCATGGTCGAGGGCGGTGCCGAGCGCGCGCTCCGCTTGTCCGGCACCGACCGCACCCAGGATGGGCGCGCAGCCGAACCCGAGGATTGACGATTGCACGCCTTGGGCGAGTTGGACGGTTTTCATGTGGGAGATGGTGGGGGTGGATGCGGGATCCGGAGGCAGTTGCTACGGTGCGCCGGGAACCGCAGGCTCCTGCGGGGAGGATGCGAGGTGGCGGGCCAGGCGGATCGCGAACATGCCGAGGAAGAAGGTGGGGTTGGCCTGGCTGGAGGTCGGGAATACCGAGCTGCTGCAGACGTGGAGGTTTTCGGTTCCCCACACGCGGAGGTTGCGATCGACGACTCCGGATTCGGGGGATGCCGCGATCCGTGTGGTGCCGCTCTGGTGGATGCCGTCGCGCGACATCCGGCGGATGGCGTCGGCGCGTTGGTTTTCAGGGAACCAGTATTCGAGTTCCCCGCATCCGCATTCGCGCAGCCAGGCGTCGAGGATTTCGTGGACACGGATCACGGATTGGACGTCCCCGTCGGTGAGGCGGTAGTGGATTTCGAGGGTTTCGCCATCGTCGGCGAGCCGCATCCGGTTGTCCGGGTCGGGCAGCTGCTCCGCGTGAAAGTGGAGGGCGTATCGATTTTGCGGGTTGTGGAGGAAAATGCCGGGCAGTTTGCGTTTGAGGCAGTATCTCCAGAAGAAGGTGGTGGCGGGAATGACGATGGACGAGGGGATGTCGCGGATCACGTTGAGGATGTGTGCCGGGACGCGGTGGACCCTGCCCTTGGTGACCGAGTTGGCGATGGCGGGTGGTGCGAGCCGTTTGCCGAGCACCGGGGTGACCATCGCGAGATACATCAGGGACATCGCGCCGTTGCGGTGCGCCGGCTCGTGGTAGAGCGGGTTGTCGAGCCAGATCGCGGTGTTCAGCAGGTTTTCGCGGCAGAGCGCTTCGGTGCGCAGTTGGAACCGGCGGCGGAAATAGGATCCGTCCGGATCGCGGTGGAATCCGTGGTCGGTCGCCCGCGGGACGCCGGAGAAGCGGACGCTGGCGATTTTCCCCGAGACGTGGCCCTGGTAATATCGGCCGAGCGCTGCGGGAGGACCGCCGATGGTATCGAAGATGCGGGTGTTGCGCAGGAGGATGCGGGTGGTCTCCTGGGTGCCCGCGGCGATGACGAACGATGCCGCGCGGACGGGCACGGTCGTGCCGGACGGCGCGTGGCGGAATTCGATGGAAGTGACGCGCCCGTGCGCATCGGAGTGGATGTCGCGGGCTTCGAGGTTGAGTCCGAGGGTGAGGTTCGGCGTGTTTTCGATTTCCCTGCGGTAGCGGCTGCCGAAGCGGGTCGGCATGCTCCAGCGTTCCACGACGCTGTCGAGCACGTCGCCCTCGCGGAATCCGTCGGCGATGCGGTGTTCCCGCAGGTGCGGCATGTCGGTGGTGCGGAACGGGCCGGTTCCGCATTCGAAGTATGCGGCCGAGTCTTCGCGATACCGGCACACTTCTTCGAAGAGCGCCGTGTCCCAGGTACAGTGGTCGCGGACGACCGGGCGTTCGATGAAGTCCACCTCGTCATACATCACGCAGCGTCCGCCCCAGGTGATGGACGATCCGCCGAGTCCCTTGTTGGTGCACTCGTATGGGTCGTGGTGGTTGGCGGGATTGAGGTTGTGGATGGAATCGTCGAGCGAATTGCGCGCGGCCTCCTTGTGTCCGCCGAATTCGGTGAGCAGGACGTGCCGCGAGGGGTTGTTTCTGGCGAATTCGATGGCGGCGATCATGCCGGCGGGTCCGCTGCCGATCACGCAGAGATCGTAGCGGTCCGAGAGGGCGGATGGATGGGGCGCGATCATCGTGGGGCGGCGAGGTCGGGTTTGGCCGCGGCGTCGCGCGGTTTGATTGCGCGCGCCGGATTTCCCGCGTAAACCGTCCAGTCTTGGAGATCGCGGGTGGCGACGGAGGCGGCGCCGAGCACGGCTCCCTCGCCGGCGCGGACGCCGGGTAGCATCACCGCACGCGAGCAGATCCACGCGTAGGGGCCGATCTCGATGCGCTTCGACACCAGCGGGAATTCCGGATCCTGGAAGTCATGGGTCGCCCCGCACAGGAATGCCTCCTCTGAGATGATCGCGTGGTGACCGATGAACACGCCGCCGACATTGTAGAGGTTCACGTTGGAGGCGATTGTGGCGACGTCGCCGGTTTCAAGCAGCCAGGGCGCCCAGATTTTCGCGGTGGGATAGATGAAGTTGTTTTTCCCGAGTCTGGCTCCGAAGCGGCGCAGGATGAAGCAGCGCCAGCGGTGCATCGGGTTGGGCGTCGGCCGGCACAGGAGCGCCCAGCAGAAATGAAAAAGGGCCCTGCGAACCTTGTTTCGCATGCCCTGCATTGGACGCATCAGCGGATCGGGGTGCCCGGGGTCGTGTTGGCCGTGGAGAGGCATGTGCGTCGGTTGCGGAAGCTGTTGATGCGGTGGCGGAGCAGGTAATAGATCGCGGCCGCGCGCTCGCGTCGGCGGAACTCTGCCTGCCAATCCGAGAAAGGTCGAGCACTCGCTTCGGTCGCGACCACAAAGTCGCGGTCCGGGTGGGTGGTGCGGAAAACCGCAAGGGCTCGCGGTGCGTGGAAATCATTGGTGACCAGCACGATCTGGCCCTCCGCTTTCCCGATCCACGGGGCGGTCAACCGCGCGTTTTCAAGGGTCGATGTCGCATTCGGCTCGACGACGATGCGCGCGGGGTCGAGACCGCCGCGACGCAGTGCCGCCTGCTGGTATCCGCCGTCGCCGGTGACGACGACCGGAGGGTCGGGGAAACGCTCCGCCAGTTGCAGCGCGACGGTGGCGCGCGCCAGGTTGCCGCCGCCCAGCACCACCACGAGTTCCGGATCGTCCGGCTTGCCGATCGGCCCGGTTGCCGGCCAGTCGCCCCACCAGATCCAGGCTGCCGCAAGCCCTGCAAACACCAGCATGGCGATGGTGCATGCGACGAGAATGCGGAGGATCAAGCGCATGAATTTTTCATTGTGACGGTGTTTGGCATTCTGATGAATGCGCCATGGCTTCGCCGATTTTGTTCATTGAGTCGCGTGCTGCCTCGGCGGAAGCGGGGGATGAAGTCGGACCAGGGGACGGGAGGGGGAAGAAAAGTGGAAAGATGGGGGAAGAAAAGTGGAAATTAAGAAAGCTGAAAGCAGATCAAGAGACAGGGGGCAGGGGACAGGCCTTCGGGCGGATCAGGAACGGTTCAGGGCTGCGGATCATGCTGCCGAGCATTTTTCCCACTTCAACGTTCAGCGAAACCAAGTGCGCATGCTCCTCTGAGGTAATATAGCCACAGTCCAGTGCAAAATCCAAGGAGGTGTTCGTCTCGCCATTCTCGCCGTCACAGTCGGTCAGTTTGCTCACGAAATGAGCTTCATAACGCCGCTTTGCCCCCTCCGAGGGCGTAGCTCCGTATGGTGTTTGAAAATGCTATTGTGCAAGCCACTTTTCCCTGCGGCCCTTGGATGCCTTCAATTGCCGCTCTGCACTCTGACCTCCTACCTCCGTCCAGGGCGTTGCCCTTCGCTACCATCGTGCACCCCGTTGGGGTTGATGCATCTCGATGGCCTTGGCATCCACCAAGCACAAAGCACGCCGCGCAGCGGCAACAAAGCACAAAGCATGAAGGACCATCCGACCTCCGACCTCCGACCTCCGACCTCCGACCTCTGACCTCTGACCTCTGACCTCTGACCTCTGTCACCAGTCTCCTGTCTCCTGTCTCCTAATCCCAC
>SLAV01000385.1 GCA_007126655.1 Haloferula sp.
CCGGTCCCATTCCGAACCCGGAAGTGAAACGCCGCAGCGCCGATGGTAGTGGGACGACAGGTCCTGTGAGAGTAGGTCGTCGCCAGGTCCATGCCCGGCACTTTGGAAACAAGGTGCCGGGCTCTTTTTTTGCCAACATGGCGGCGGTCATTTCGCCGTTGCCAGGCGGCCAACCAGGGGGCATATGTGGCGCGGATGATGAAATATCGACCCAACGTCGCCGCATTGTTGTTGAATGGGACGGGCAGCCTGCTGATTTGTGAACGGGAATCCGCTCCCGGGGCGTGGCAGTTTCCGCAGGGAGGTGTGGACGAGGGTGAGTCTTTGACTGAAGCGCTTTTCCGGGAGGTAGCCGAGGAGGTTGGCTTGCGTCGGGAGCATTATGTGGTTGGGCCATGGCGGGACGGGTACAGATACCTGTATCCGCCTGGCGTCCGCGAAAAAAAACTCCGCCGTCATGGCCACCATGGACAGGAACAGACGTATTTTCTATGCTGGCTGAAGGCGTCTGCTCCCGAGGTGAATGTGGACCAGGATCCGAGGGAGTTCCGGGCCTACCGTTGGATCCCGCCGGATGAGTTTGATCTCGATTGGCTACCGGATTTCAAGCGGGAGGTTTATCGCCAGGTGATCCGGGATTTTTTTTCGATTCAATTGTGATGCCCCCTTGCAGGCTTCGTTTCACTGATTATGGAGAGGTGAAACAGGATGACACCCGATTCAGGATACAAGTTGTGAAAGCACGTATGGGAGAATTCCGCCGGCGCGGTAGTAGTCCTTTTCCACCGGAGTGTCGATGCGGACGATGACCGGGACGTCGAAGCTTTCGCCACCGGCAGGGTGGACGCGCAACGTGGCCTTCTGGCCGGGCTTGAGGTCGTTGTCGATGCCGAGCAGGTCGAAAGTGGCATCCGAGAGGTCTTTTACTTTGTCGTAGTCCGCCTTGTCCACGAAGTTACAAGGCAATACGCCCATGCCAACGAGATTTGATCGGTGGATGCGCTCGAAGGATTTCGTGATCACGGCCTTCACACCGAGAAGTTTGGTGCCCTTGGCGGCCCAGTCGCGGCTGGATCCCATGCCATAGTCCTCACCGCCGATGACGATCGCGGGCACGCCGTCTTTTTGGTAGGCTGCGGCCGCATCGTAAATGGGCAGTTCGACGGGGGCGGTGGGGGTCGGCTTCGGGCCGGAGACCTCGCCTTCGTCGATTTCATGCGCGCCGGCGAGAAGCCGGGTGTTCTCGCTCTCGGCGGAGGGGAAGTAACGGGTGACGCCACCCTCGCTGCCCGGCACCATGAGGTTCCTGATGCGGACGTTGGCGAAGGTGCCGCGGGTCATGATGCGGTCGTTGCCTCGGCGCGAGCCGTATGAGTTGAAGTCCGCGAAAGCGACGCCGTGCTCGTTGAGGTAGCGGCCGGCGGGGGTGTCGATCTTGATGGCTCCGGCGGGGGAAATGTGGTCGGTCGTCACCGAGTCGCCGAAGATGCCGAGCGGACGCGCGCCATGGATTTCCTTGATGTCCTGCGGTTCCGGTGTGTAACCGTCGAAAAATGGCGGCTGTTGAATGTAGGTCGATTCGCTGTTCCACTCATAGACGTTGCCGGTAGCGGACTGGATTTCGTTCCATTTTGGATTCTGGTCGGAGAAGCCGGTGTATAGGGCCTGGAAGACGTCTGGGCGGAGGGATGCTTTCATCGCCTCCTCGATCTCGGCGGAGGAGGGCCAAATGTCGCAGAGGAAGACCGGGTGCCCGTCGGAGCCGAGGCCCAGCGGTTCCCGCTCCATGTCGATGTCCGCGGTGCCGGCGATGGCGAAGGCGACGACGAGCGGTGGCGACATGAGGAAGTTCGCCTTGATCGACTGATGGACGCGGGCCTCGAAGTTGCGGTTTCCGGAAAGGACGGAGGCGGCGACGATGTCCTCGGATTTGACGACCTCCTCGATGCTGTTGTCCAGCGGTCCGGAGTTGCCGATGCAGGTGGTGCAGCCGTAGCCGACGGTCTGGAAACCGAGCTTGTCGAGTTCGTCGGAGAGACCGGTTTTGTTGAGGTAGTCGGTGACGACCCGTGAGCCGGGGCCGAGCGAGGTTTTCACCGAGGGTTTCACGGTGAGGCCTTTTTCATTGGCTTTTTTTGCGAGCAGGCCGGCGGCGAGCATCACGGTCGGGTTCGATGTGTTCGTGCACGAGGTAATTGCGGCGATCAGGACGGAGCCGTGGGTGATGGTGTCCGTGACACCGCCTTTTGAATCGACGGCGACTTCCCAGAGCGGATAGGAGGGGTCTTCGTTGTCCTCGGTGGCCACACCGACTCGCGCGCCAAGTGCGGCGGTCACATCGCTGCCTTCAGGGGTTTTGTCGAGGGTGGGCGGGGCGTTTTCCGGCTCGCGTGTATCAACGACGGGCTCCTTGCCGAAGCCGCCGTCGGCGGCTGGCGAGGCGAGCAGCGTGCCCCATTTTTCCTTCAGTTCGTCGATGCCAACGCGGTCTTGAGGGCGTTTGGGTCCGGCGACGCTTGGCGTTACAGTGGAGATGTCCAGATCGACGATTTGGGAGTAATCCAGTGCGTCGCGGTCGGTTGGGATGCCCCAGAGGCCCTGGGCCTTGTAGTAGTTCTCGACGGTCTTGCATAGTTCAGGCGGACGGCCGGTGCCTTCGAGGTAGCCGGTGGTGCATTGGTCGATGCCGAAGAAGCCCATGGTGGCGCCGTATTCCGGGGCCATGTTGGCGATGGTGGCGCGGTCGGGCAGCGAGAGCGCCCTGGCACCCGGGCCGTAGAACTCGACGAATTTCCCGACGACCTTGGTCTGGCGGAGGAGTTCGGTGACGCGGAGGACGAGGTCGGTGGCGGTGACGCCGGTGGCGAGTTCGCCGGTGAGGTGAACGCCGACGACCTCGGGGACGAGAAAGGTGACGGGCTGGCCGAGCATGCCGGCCTCCGCCTCGATGCCGCCCACGCCCCAGCCGACGACGCCGAGCCCGTTGATCATGGTGGTGTGCGAGTCGGTGCCGACGAGGGTGTCGGGGTAGAAGACGCCGTCTTTTTCGAGCACGCATTTCGCGAGGTATTCAAGGTTCACCTGGTGGACAATGCCGATGCCGGGTGGGACCACCTTGAAGGTGTCGAATGCCTGCTCTCCCCATTTGAGGAACTCGTAGCGCTCGCGGTTGCGCTTGAATTCGAGATCGAGGTTGCGGTTGAGCGCTTCTCCGGTGCCGGAAAAATCGACCTGTACCGAATGGTCCACAACGAGGTCCACCGGGACGAGGGGCTCGATCATTTTCGCATCCTTGCCCATTCCATCGACTGCGGAGCGCATGGCGGCGAGATCGACGAGGAGGGGCACGCCCGTGAAATCCTGAAGCACGATGCGTGCGACGACGAACGGGATTTCGTAATCGCCGGGTGATTCCGCTTTCCAGGAGGCGAGGTTTTTCACGTCGTCATCGGTCACCTTGAGGCCGTCGCGGTTGCGCAGCAATGACTCCAGCACGATGCGGATTGAGACGGGAAGGCGGTTGATGTTCGGGAATCCTAGTTCCGCGAGAGCAGGCAGCGAGTGGAACTTGCCCTCGGCTCCGGTGCCGGTGGTGAAAGTGCGCAGGGTGTTCATGGTCGTGGGTGCGGGCCGGAAATCCAGCCTGATGGGTGTCGGTGTCGCGCGGAGGGTATGGAACGCGGACGGTTTGTCAAAATCGTTCGTGGGAAATGCCAAGCGTTACCGCATGTCAATTCCGCCTTGGAATCACCTCTGGCAGTCCGCATGGTGGTCCCGTCGTCCGGCGACGCGAGTCACCATGTCCAACGCCATCGAGACATCCATTCACGCCATGGGCGGTCATGCCCGTTCGGCCGCACGCAAGTTGGCTGCATTGGATGCGGATGAAAAAAACTCGATTCTCCAGAAAATGGCGGCATCCATCCGCAAATCCGCGCGGCGGATCCTCAGGGCCAATGAAAAGGATTTGGCTGGTGGACGGGAAAAAGATCTTCCCGCGGCCATGCTGGACCGGCTGCGCCTCGACGAAGCCCGTATCGAGGATATTGCGGCGGGGCTCGACCATGTCGCCACGCTTCCCGACCCCGTCGGCGATGTGCTGGACGCATGGGACCGTCCGAACGGCATCCGAATTGAACAGGTCCGGGTTCCCATCGGCACCATCGGAATCATTTATGAGAGCCGCCCGAACGTCACCGCGGATGCCGCGGCGCTCTGTTTCAAGGCTGGAAATGCAACCATTCTCCGGGGCGGAAGTGAGGCCATCCACTCCAACCTCGCGCTTGCCGAGGCACTCGATCAGGCGGGCGCGCCCGGGCATGCAGTCCAATTGATCCCGTTTACCGACCGGGAGAGCGTTGCCGTGATGGCGAAAATGGACCGGTGGCTCGACCTGATCATTCCGCGCGGCGGCAAGGGACTGGTCGAGACGGTCGTATCCGAGGCGCGCATGCCGGTGGTCAAACATCATGACGGCATCTGCCACCTGTATGTCGATGCCGCCGCGGATCAAGAAATGGCCGTCGCGTTGACCGTGGACTCAAAAACCCAGAAGCCCGGCGTCTGCAACGCGCTGGAGACGCTGCTGGTGCATCGCGATGCGGCCGCCGGCTTCCTTCCCCGCGCCGCCGCAGCGTTGCGCGCGCGTGGAGTCGAATTGCGTGGTTGCGACGCCACCCGGACCATGCTGGCCGATGTCGCGCCCGCATCCGAAGCCGATTGGGACACGGAGTATCTCGACCTGGTCCTCGCGATCCGGATCGTGGACACGCTGGAGGTGGCGGTTTCGCACATCAACGACTACGGGTCCCACCACACCGACGCGATTGTGACTCGCGACGATGCGGCGGCCGCGCGTTTCCAGCGGGAGGTCGATTCCGCCTGCGTGTTCCACAACCTCTCCACCCGGTTCGCCGACGGGGGGGAATTCGGATTCGGCTCGGAGATCGGCATTTCCACCGACAAGATCCATGCACGCGGGCCGATGGGCCTGCGGGAACTCACAACCTACCAATACCGGGTCCGTGGCAACGGGCAGACGAAAGCCCCGGTTCAATGATATGAAGGCGATCGTCTCCGTAGTCGGCGCGTTCATGCACGAGCGCAATTCCAGGAAAAACCTCGCCACCTTGGCGAAGTTGCTGGCACTGCTGCTGTTGATCGTGCTGGCCTACTGCGGGCTTTTCCACGTCCTCATGCTGGGTGAGGGCCGGTCCTATTCATGGATCGACGCGATTTACTGGACGATCACGACGATGACGACGCTCGGCTACGGCGACATCACGTTCGAACAACCGGCGGGGCGCTTGTTTTCGGTTTTTGTGATGCTATCCGGCGTGATGTTCCTGTTGGTCATCCTGCCATTCACCTTCATCGAGTTCTTTTACGCGCCGTGGATGCAGGCGCAGGCGGCGGCCCGCACGCCCCGTGAGCTGCCGACCGGCACCTCGCGGCACGTCATACTCACCAATTACGATCCGATCTCCTACGCGCTGATTCCCTTGCTGAACAAATACAAGCACACCTACGTCGTCCTGTGCCCGACCGTTGCGGATGCGAACGAACTGCATGAAATTGGAATCCGCTGCGCCATTGGGGCGTTCGACGATCCGAAAACCTACCGCAAGCTGCGGATCAGAGAGGCCGCGATGCTAGTCGCCACCCGCACGGACGTGATCAACACCAACATCACGTTCACCGCCCGCGAAATCGCTGAGCATGTCCCCATCGTTGCCACCGCATCGAATGACGCCGCGCGCGACGTTCTGGAGCTTGCCGGGGCGACCGAGGTGCTGCGGCTCGAGAAAATGATGGGTCAGGCGCTCGCCCGACGCGTGATCGGCAAGGATTGCGCAGCCCATGTGATCGGCGAGATTGAAGGACTCCAGATCGCCGAGGCCAATGCCGCGGGCACCGAACTGGAGGGTCTTACTCTCGCCGAATCCCGCATCCGCAGCCGTACCGGCACCAGCGTCATCGGCTTCTGGGACCATGGGCAGCTCCGCACGGCCGATCCTCACACGCCGATCACCCGCCAGACGGTGCTCGTGCTTGCCGGTACCGAGGATCAGATGCGCAACTACAACGCCGCGTTCGCCAGCCAGGCGGTCGATGAAGACGCGCACGTCGTCATTATCGGAGGCGGTCGTGTTGGCCGCATCACCAGCACCAACCTCCGCGAGGCGGGTCTTTCCACGACCATCATCGAAAAACAGGCTGAACGCGTGGCCAAACATCCCGAGGCCGTCATCGGCGATGCCACCCATATCGATGTTTTGAAGAAAGCCGGGGCTCGCAAAGCCGGCACCATCATCATCACCACTCATGACGACGACCTGAACATCTCGCTCACGATTTTCTTCCGCCGCCTGCGCGAAAGCATGCAGATCATCGCCCGCTGCACCCGCGAACGCAACGCGCACACGCTCCACCGCGCCGGGGCCGACCTTGTGCTCTCCTCCGCCTCAATGGGGGCAAACACAATCTTCAACCGCATCCGGGAAAGCGACAACCTCCTGCTTGCCGAGGGTGTCTTTGTCTTCCCCTCGCCAGTGCCCGTCGCCATGGCCGGGCGCGCGCTTGCGGATTCCGCTCTTCGCAGCGAGACCGGCTGCACCGTGATCGCCATAGAGAAGGACGGCCAGCGGACCGTGAACCCGGCACCCGACACCATTATCCCCGACGGCGGCAAACTCCTCCTCATCGGCACCCTGGAGGCCGAAGAAAAATACCTGAAGCTTTACCGCAGCCGCTGATCGTGTGCGGGCAAGTTTAAATTTAAATTCCAGGAAAAAAATTGTTGTGCCGTGGTATTGCTTGGTTATGATGGAGACATGAACGAACCACGACAGCAGACAGACGAAGGGGCAACCGATACGGCGGCAGCCGGGGCATTCGCGGCGGGAGCCGGTAGCGGTAATGGGATGGCGCGCGGGGTGCGGCGGGCGGTTGGATCGCGGCGGTGGCTGGCTCCGTGGAAGGATTCGAGGACAACGCCGGTGCTCTACCATGTGATCTCAAGGGTGGTGGACCGCAGGTTGGTCTTCAAGCGGGACGAAAAGGAGCATTTCCGCAGACTGATGCGGCGCCTGGAGGCGTTCTCGGGGTGCCGGGTGCTGGCCTACTGCGTGATGGGGAATCACTTCCACCTGTTGCTGGAGGTGCCGCCCCGGCCGGAATCCGGGCTGGACGCGGCGACGCTGGACCGCGCGCTTTTTGCCGAGCGGCTGGCCGGGATCTACAAACCGCTGGAGGTGGCGGAAATCATGAAACAACTGGATGAGGCGGTTGCGGCGACCGATGGATTGGAGGAGTCGCGGATTCGGGTGACGGAGGAAATCGCGGGGCCGTATCTGGTGCGGATGCACGATTTGAGCGAGTTCATGAATGGTTTGCTGAAACGGTTCACCCGGTGGTTCAACCGTCAGCACGGGCGGGTCGGGACGCTGTGGGAGGAGCGGTTCAAGAGCGTGATTGTGGAACAGGGCATTCCTGCTCGGACGGTGGCGGCGTATATTGATTTGAACCCGGTGCGGGCGGGGATGGTGGCCGATCCGGCGGATTACCGGTGGAGCGGCTACGGCGAGGCGGTGGGCGCGGGCGGGAGGTCGGTGGCGGGGAGAATGGCGCGTGGCGGTTTGGTGCGGGCGCTGCTTTGCTCCGAGGGCGCGGGGGACGAACCGGGGCGTTGGAGTGAGGTTTCCGGGCGTTACCGGCTGCTGCTGCGGCAGGCGATGGAGCGGAAGGGGCGGTCCAACGTTGGGGTGCGGCGGGGGGATGAGGCGGACGCGGGCGCGGGAGCCGCTGTTGTGGGGTTCGGCAAGGAGGGTGATGCGGCGGATGCGAAGGCGGGGTTTGCGGCGGAGATGGGCTTCGCGGGGGTGCTGATGCGGCGGGTGAGGTATTTCACGGGTGGCGCGGTCATCGGAAGCCGGGAGTGCGTGGAGCTGTGCTTTGCCAAGGCAAGGCACCGGTTCGGTCCGAAGCGCA
>SLAV01000079.1 GCA_007126655.1 Haloferula sp.
CAAGGGCTCGATGAGACGGTTGGCGACGAGCAGCTCGGCCGTGGCGCGTTGGGCGTCGTTGAGTTTGCATTCGCGCAGGATTTGATCGATCCCGAGTGCCTTCCAGGCGGCGCGGGCGACGCGCAATCCTTTATTCTAAAAGGAAAAAACTGGCGGAGGGGGTGGGATTCGAACCCACGAACGGTTGCCCGTTTCCGGTTTTCAAGACCGGCGCGATCGACCACTCTGCCACCCCTCCGGGAATGCGCGGCGTGCCGCAGAGGTATGAAGCCAGGTTCCAGACGGTTCAATCAAAATACGCGTGGCAATCACATGAAAAACGCCCGGCGGATCCGGCCGGCGGGCGTTGAAAAGCCTGTGCTGTCGGGGTGGTGGCGCGGGCGGATCAGGCCTCTTCTGCCGACGCATCGGCGGCTTCCCCGGCCTTGACGGTGATGGTGAGAATCGCGCTGACCTGCGGGTGCACCTTGATGGTAACTTCTGTCTTGCCGGATTTCTTGACCGGCTTGTCGAGTTCGATCGCATGGCGGTCGATTTCGATTCCGGCGGCTTCGAGTTTCTTGTGGATGTCGATGTTGGTGATCGACCCGAATGCCTTGCCACCCTGGCCGGTGGAAAGCTCGAATTTCGGCGAGAGCTTGGAAATCTTGGTGGCGGTTTCCTGGGCGACGAGAAGATCCTCGGCCTCGCGGCGGGCGCGTTCGGCCTTGAGGGCCTCGACGTGGCGGAGGTTCGACCGGTTCGCCTCATAGGCGATGCCGCGGGGAATCAGGTAATTGCGGGCGTAGCCGGCCCGGACCTTGACGACGTCCGCTTCGGCCCCAAGGCCTTCGATTTTTTGTTTCAGGATGACTTGTGCGTTGGCCATGGCGATTCGTGATTTGTAGATTGCGGGGCGCGGGATGTAGCCGTGCGCCCGCGGCGGGTCAAGAAGAATGCAGCCCGTGGATGAAGATTGTCCGTCAACGACCGAGCGGCTTTTTCTCGAAACTCTCGTCCCGCAACTGTCGCAGGTATTCAAGATAGCGGCGCTGGGTTTCGAGGTCGGCGTCCGGGCCGGGGCGGGCGACCGGGCCGGCGGTCGTCGTCGGACGGCGGCGCGCGCCGGCTGCCATGGCCTCGCCACCGGCCTCAATCAGCCGTGCGGCGGCGGATCCGGGCGACGGCTGGGGGCCGTATCTCATCCACGGACCATTCGGCACCTGGCGGGCATCGACGAACCTCCAATGGACCTGATCGTGTGAATTCATGCCGAGGAAATCGCGCACGGCCGGCGAGATGTCGATACCGGCGGAGTTGTTCGGGTTTTCCCGTGGACGACGGTCGCCGAAGACGTATTGCCAGTCGTCGGTGGTCCAAGGTCCGCAGTCCTCCCACTGCGCGAAGCAGGTTCTGCCGTTGTAATGGATCTGCACCCACTTGCCTTTGAGCACCGTGTGGCCTGGCGACGGGTTGTAGCGGTTGAACCACGGAACCACCCGGGAGGCCTCGGGCTTGTGGCGGCCACCGGGCATGACGTCGTTGTAGGGAAGTGCGATGTAGAATGGATTGAGGCGGGGCCGGAATCCCCTGGGCCGGAAATCCCCCGTCGCGTGGCAGGCGATGCGTTTCGCAGGATCCGGATTGTCGTAGCCGCCGAAGTTCTCCTTCCACTGCATGTCCCATGACGACATGTGGTTGGGCGTGGGGTTGTTCTGCGTTGGCCGCTCGCCGATCCAGAATATCGTGGCGGTGATGTTCGTACGCCACGGGTAGATGCTGCTCCTGGCCGGCGCGCGGCCCGCGCCGGACGGCATGGTCGAGCGCGTGTTCGTGGGCACCACGACCCGTGGCATGTTCTCATGGACGCCGGGCTGCTGCGCGCGCGCGTGGCCCGCGAGCGCCCCGCCGACGCCGAGCAGAGCGGCGGCGATGATGGCGGGGGTGTTGGGGCGCGGGATTGCGGACACGGCATGAATCGTTTCGGAACAGGCTGCACGGTCGGCCCGCCGAATCAAGCGAAAGCGCGCGGATCAGAATTTCCGGACCACGGTGTCGTGGCAAAGCGCGGGATCGGCCGCCGGATGGTCGGCATTGTAGTGCAGGCCGCGTGATTCCTTGCGGCGGATCGCGCATTCCACGATAAGGCCCGCCACGGCGACGAGGTTGCGGAGCTCGAGGATATCGGCATTGACCCGGTGGCCCCAGTAGAACTCGCGGACCTCACGCTTGAGATTGCGCAGGCGGGCGGCCGCGCGGCGCAGGCGGTTGTCGGTGCGGACGATCGAGACGTAGTCCCACATCAGGCGGCGGATCTCGTCCCAGTTGTGGTAGATGACGACCAGCTCGTCCGGCTCGGCGGTGTCGCCATGTTCCCATGCCGGCACTTCGGGCGCATCGGGAGCCGCTTTCCCGGGCGGATAGAGGCGGAGCATCTCGTCGAGCGCGCGGCGCGCGAGGACGTTGCCCTCCAGCAGCGAGTTCGAGGCGAGGCGGTTCGCGCCGTGCAGCCCGGTGCAGGCCGCCTCGCCGATGGTGAAAAGCCCGCGCACGGCGGTCTTCCCGCAATCGTCGGTGACGATGCCGCCGCATTGGTAATGCGCGGCGGGGACCACCGGGATCGGCTGTCGCTCGCAATCGAGGCCGTATTTCAAAAGGATTTCATAAATATACGGGAAGCGTCCCTTCATGAATCCGGCGGGCTTGTGCGTGACGTCGAGATACACGCAGGGCGCTCCGGTGCGCTTGATCTCGCGGTCGATCGCCCGCGCCACCACGTCGCGCGGCGCGAGCGAGCCGCGGGGATCGGTCTGTTTCGTGAAATCCTCGCCGCTCGAGTTGACGAGCACGCCGCCCTCGCCCCGCACCGCCTCGCTGACGAGGAACGACCGCGCCTCCGGGCCGGAGGCGGCCGGATTGTAGAAACAGGTCGGGTGGAACTGGATGAACTCCATGTTGGCCACCGAGGCTCCGGCGCGCCAGCCAAGGGCCACCCCGTCGCCGGTGGCGGAATCCGGGTTGGTCGTGTAGAGATAAACCTTGCCGCAGCCGCCGGAGGCGAGGATCACCCGGTCGGCCCGGAAGACGCGGACCTCGCCGGTGGCGCGTTCGAGCGCGTATGCGCCGAGCACCCGGTCGTCGGACACCGCGCCGAGCTTGCCTGTGGTGACGAGATCGATGCAGAAATGGTCCTCGAGCAGTTCGAGGTTCGGCGTTTGCCGCGCCTTTTCGACCAGCGCGCGGGCGATCTCCCGCCCGGTGGTGTCCTTCGAGTGCAGGATGCGGCGGTGGGAATGCCCGCCCTCGCGCCCCAGGACGAATCCGCCCTCCGCGGCCTCGCGATCAAAATTCGCGCCGTACCGCGTCAGGTCGTCGATCGCGGCGGCCCCCTCCTCCACCACCATTCGGACGACCGGTTCGCGGCACAACCCGGCGCCGGCTCCCAGGGTGTCCGCGACGTGCTTGTCACAACCGTCGCCCGGATCGCGCAGGCCGTCGGGCAGCACCGAGGCGATCCCGCCCTGTGCCCACGCGGTGTTGGATTCCATGACCTTGCCCTTGGACAAAACCACCACCCGGCCGTGTTCGGCGGCGCGGATCGCGAACGACAGCCCGGCGATCCCCGCGCCCACAACCAGAAAATCCGCATGCATCCGCAGGGATACTGCACCGGGAAGCGGGCCGGGAAAGGGAAAACATCTCCCGATTTCGCGCGGCTTTGGCATTGAAGTGTGGCGGATCGCCCGCAACGCTCCGGCCGATGTTTTCCAAAACCCTCATGGATCTCGGCAAACCCCGGTGGCTTGCCGTGATCCGGGTTTTGAAAACGAGCGACGGCATGACGGTCCGCGAACTCGCCGGGCACCTCGGCGTAAGCTACATGGCCGCCAAACAATACGGCGAGGATCTCACGCGGCTCGGCTATCTGCGGCGCGTCCGCACGCCCCGCACCGCCGTCGGGCGTCCGGAAATCACCTACCGCCTCGCCCCGGCGGCTGACGCGGTTTTCCCGGTCATCGGCACGGAGCTTGCATTGGAGCTTCTGGAAAACGCCCGCCGCCTCTTCGGCGAAAACGCACCCGAAAGGCTGCTCAACCGGCACTTCGAATCGCTGCGCGAACGGTGGTCCGGCCCGCTCGATGCCCTCGCCGGTCCCCTGGAAAAGGCCGCGGAACTCGCCTCGCTGCGTTGCGCTTACGGGGCGGTGTGCGTGTTCGAGACCCCGCCCGGCGAGCACCCGCGCCTGGTGGACCACCACCACCCGCTCGCGCCGGTGCTGCGGCACCACCCGCGCGCGGCGGCCATGGAGACCCGGCTCATCCAGGATCTCCTCGGCACCGCGGTCGAGCGCAGCGAGGGCGCTTCCGGCGACGGGCGCGTCGGATACCTCCTCACGAAAGTCCCGAAAGGCGGGGTGGATTGAATGAATCGGCGCGGTGGCGGGTCTCACACCACGAACCCGATAATCACCGAGCCATGAGACATCCCCATTTACCCGCCGCCGTGTTGATCGCCGCCTGCCTCGGCATGGTCGCCTGCGACCGCGATCCCACCGGCGCGGACGCGCCCGAACGCCTCGCCGAACTGGAGCGGCAGGCACGCGAGGAAAGCGAGCGCCGCGCCGAACTCGAACGCAAGATCGACACCATGCGCCTCGCCGAGGAACGCGACGCCATCGAACGCGAGCGCGCCGAACTGGTCGAACTCCGGCGCGCGCTCGAAGCCGAACAGGACGAGGCGAAGCGCGCCAAGGCGCTCGAACTCGAGGAAAGGGAGGCCGCGCTGGCGGACCGCGAGGCCGAAATCGACCGGGCCGCCGACGAACTCGCCGCCAGAGAGGCGGAAACCGCCGGGCAGGCCCAACCGCCTCCCGCCGGGCAGGATGGCCGTGCCGGACGGCACGCCCTCGCACCGGCGGATCCGGGATTCCAACGCGCGTCCGCGCCCGTCGCCGATTTCGGAATTTTTTACGATTCGCTCGATCCATACGGCTCGTGGTTCCGGACGGCGGATTACGGATACGTCTGGCAGCCCGCCGCCGCATACCGCGCCGACTGGCGGCCCTACACCCGCGGCCACTGGGTCTGCACCGACTACGGCTGGACGTGGGTGTCCGACGAACCCTTCGGCTGGGCCACCTACCACTACGGGCGCTGGGCGCTGCTGCGCGGCCACGGCTGGATCTGGGTGCCGGGTCATGAATGGGCGCCGGCATGGGTCACCTGGCGCGAAAGCGGCAGCCACATCGGCTGGGCGCCGCTGCCGCCCGAAACGCTCGCCTACCGCGGGCGCGGCTGGGATTCGCGGGTGGAGATCTCCTTCGGAATCGGTCCGGCCTGGTTCAACTTCGTCGAATACCGCCACTTCGGCCGCCCGGCCCGCCAATACTGCCTGCCGGTTTCGCGGAACCGATACTTCGTCGGGAACACCACCAACATCACCCACATCCACGTCCACAACAATGTCATCGTGAACGGCGGGCCGAAATACGCGACCGCCAAACGCCGCGCGGGCCGGAACATCCCCTACTATCGGCTCGACTTCGACCGCGGCCGCGACGGCCGCAGCTGGCACAACCCGCGCCGGTCGGGGGACCGCCTCGCCGTGGCCGCGCCGAGGATCGACGCCGAGTGGAATGAATCCCTCCGCCCGCGGCGCGTACGCCTGGATCTCGACCGGGTCGCCGTCGAGCGCGAGCGTCCGCTCGACCCGGAAGTCGCCCAACGGTTCCGCCGCGACCGCGAGGAGCGGACGACCCGTGCCCGGGAAACCACCCGTCAATGGGGCGAGGGCGGCCGGTTCCAACAACGGCGGCTCGAAACGCTGGAGGAAAACCGCCGCCAAAGCGCCGCGGAATGGGAATCGCGGGACCGCCGGAGCCGCGAACTGGCCCAGCGCACACAACGCGGCGAAATCGAACGCCAAGCCGAGCGCGGGCAACGCGGGCAAGCCGAACGCCAGCGCCGCGGGCAAGCCGCGCAGGCCCAGCGCGAGCAGGCCGAACGCCAGCGCCGTGGACAGGCCGAGCAGGCTCAACGCGATCAAGCCGAGCGCCAACGCCGTGGACAGGCCGAGCAGGCTCAACGCGAACAGGTCGAACGCCAGCGCCGCGAGCAAGCCGAACAAGCCCAACGCGAGCAGGCCGAGCGCCAGCGCCGCGATCAAGCCCAGCGGGCAGGACGCGAACAAGCCGAGCGCCAACGCCGCGAACAGGTCGAACGCCAGCGCCGCGAGCAAACCGCACGGGCCCAACGCGAACAGGCCGAACGCCAGCGTCGCGAGCAAGCCGAACAAGCCCAACGCGAGCAGGCCGAGCGCCAGCGTCGCGAACAAGCCCAGCGGACCCAAAGTGAACAGGCCGAACGCCAGCGTCGCGAGCAAGCCGAACGAGCCCAACGCGAACAGGCCGAACGCCAGCGTCGCGAGCAAGCCGAACGAGCCCAACGCGAACAGGCCGAGCGCCAACGTCGCGAACAAGCCCAGCAAGCCCAACGTGAACAAGCCGAACGCCAACGCCGCGAACAAGTCCAGCGGGCTCAACGCGAACAAGCCGAACGCCAGCGTCGCGAGCAAGCCGAACGAGCCCAACGCGAACAGGCCGAGCGCCAGCGCCGCGAACAAGCCGAACGAGCCCAACGCGAACAGGCCGAGCGCCAGCGCCGCGAACAAGCCCAGCGCGCCCAACGCGAACAGGCCGAACGCCAGCGCCGCGAGCAAGCCCAGCGCGGCCAACGCAATCAAGCCGAACGCCAGCGTCGCCAGCAAATCGAGCAAATCGAGCGCGCTCGTGAGCAAGGTCAACAACGCGGCGGCAGGCGTCCGCGCTGAATCATCACGAAGCATGGAGCCTCCGGGTGCATGCCAATCCCGAACAGGGAGAAACCCGGCCCGGCGGCCGTGGCTTGAGCTTGCACGAAAGTATGCCTGCGCCTTAATGGCGCGCGTGAAATTTCATCTTCTCCCCGCCTGTTGTCTTTTGACCTGTTCGTGTGTGCTGGGTCCGCCGCCCGCCGCGCCGGAAGTCGAACTCCCGGACGCGATCCGCGGCGATGAGGCACCGCACGGCGAATCGTTCGGCGACAAGGCGTGGCGACAGGTCTTCAAGGATGACACCCTGGCGTCGCTCATTGAACGCGGGTTGCGTCACAATCCGGACATGGTGGCGGCCAGCTTCCGCATCGAGCAGGCCCGCGCCGCGGCGAATGTCACACGGGCCGATGGATTTCCAGCGGTCGATGCGAGGGCCGATGCCACCACCGACTACAGCCCCGCGCGCCCGAACGGACGCAGCCGGAGTTCCGAAAGTTACGACCTCACCGGCCTGCTGAGCTGGGAAATCGATCTGTGGGGCCGCATTCGCCGCGGCAACGAGGCGGCGCGCTCGCGCTTGATCGCGGCCCAATACGAGAAGGACGCGGTGCAGACCGGGCTGGTTGCCGCGATCGCCGCCGCATACATCGAACTGCAAAACCTCGACGAACGCCTCGCCATTTCCCGGCGCACGGTGCAAAGCCGCCAGGAGTCGCTCGACCTTGTGATCGAGCGGCGGGACGGCGGCGTGAGTTCCGAACTCGAAGTCGGCCAGGCCGAGGCGCTGCTTGGCGAAGCCCGCGCCGCGATCCCCGCCACCGAGCAGGCGGTGGCCGGGAAAGAGAATGAAATCCGCTTTCTGATCGGCGAATTCCCCGCCTCGGTCGTGCGCGGCGGCAGCCTCGAGGGGTTGGAGCGCTCGCTGCGCATCCGCGGAGGACTGCCCTCCACCCTGCTGGAGCGCCGCCCCGATGTGGCGGCCGCCAGCCACGCCTATCAGGCGGCGGTCGCGGAGATCGGCGTCGCCGAGGCATTGCGCCTGCCCGCGCTCGCCCTCACCGGCAACGGCGGCGTGCTCAGCAACCGCCTGGACAACCTGCTGGAAAGCGGATCCACCTTTTATTCGGTCGGGCCGCGGCTGGCCGGACCCGTCTTCGACGCGGGCCGCGGCCGGGCACGGGTGGAGGCGG
>SLAV01000157.1 GCA_007126655.1 Haloferula sp.
CCCCCGCCTCCCGTGAAACCCCCACCGCCCTCAAATCGTCGCTTTGATTCGCAACTGCCTCTCGGCTGCTCACCCTGCGGGCTCCGCTTCGCTCCGTCCAAAAGCCCTACAAGCCTTCGGGCTTTTTGCACCGCGGGGGTCATGCCGCTTCGTGCTGATCACGCGTGCTGCCCGCCTCCCGTCTTCGCTTCGTTCCTCAGCTACGCCGGGCATGCCGGGGTCGTGTCATCCGGCATGCGTGGGCTTAATGCGGTATGCCCGCCCCGCTTGCCCCGGAACCTGCGCATTACCGTTCCCGCCTCTGGATCGCTGGGAAAAAACCGTAAAGCCTCCTTCCTTTCGCCGCCGAAAGCCGCTATGGAATGACGCATAAATTAATTGTGGCGGTGATAATAGTCCGAAGGATGGCAGGTGAAGTTAAACTCTGGCATGTGCTCGTGCCTCTCCAGGGGGTGGCCATCCGGCAATGACATGGCTTCTTTGACTCCGCGTGGGAATTCCTTGTTCAAGAATGCAGGCACGGGTTCGCAATCCCGTCGATGTGGTCGCCCGTGCATTGATGCGCATTCTCCAATGTTTCAATGGAGTCAAGGCACACACCCTGGATGCTGCGTGTCACATGAGGAAAGAGCCGGTGTTCAATCGGGTTCCATTTCGAACAATACGGGGGATAGTGCGCCACCCGGATCTCAAGACCCGTTCGTGCCGCAAGTTTCAACATCTCGTGTTTGAATTGAACACTCCGCGCGGCGTTGGCTCCTCCCGCGTCCATGAGCAGCAACACACGGTTCGCCTGTGGATGGTCATGACGCCCCCGGTATTTCCACCACAATCCCAGACTTTCCGCGACGAAAGCCGGAGTTTCAGCACTCGTGCCCAAAGTCATGAATCCCTTGTTCAACGCCAGGTCAAGAATCCCATGGGGCGTCACCCGACCGTCGGCAAGGTGCGGAAAGTCGTGGGTCGAGCTGCCACACTTCTCACAGGCGGCGGGTCCGAATTGGTTTGTCGTGGGTTCCATGTCCTTTGTTTCAGGATTTCTCAGGGTTTGTTGTAGCGCCTATAAGAATTAAGACTCTCTCAACGTCCACCTGTCTGACTGATTCTACGAAATGCTGGCAGTTGGTCATCGCGGAGTATGCTCCTGATGTAATTTGCATATTCAACCGGATCAACCACTCCTCCCTTCTCATCAAGCCACTGATTGATTTTGGCAGCTTGATTTTTTGTCAGCTTCAGATCTGCCAGCCCTTCCGGTGTCTCGGATGAATCCGCTGGTTCGTCAGATGGATCATCCTTTGGCACACGCGTGAACACGTCCATTCGCCCGCTGGGGTCGATGGTCGTCATCACATCGTCCAAGACGGAAAAATGAAAGGTCGAGATAGTTCTTGTGCCATAGACCGTCATATCGATCTTTACCCTGCCGTCATCAAGCAACCTGAAATTCCCACCGAAATTCGTGCCACCATCATGGATCGACATCGTGCCATCGGAGAAGAACTCAGTCCGTGTTTGATCACTATTTTTCTGCCAATTGCCAATGATCGCATCCGCACTGTTGTTTCCATGCCGCAAAGCCGCCGGATCGGCAATCCCCATGCGCACGCGTCGCATTTCTTCCCTGTGCCCTTTAGGGTTGATGGCGGTAAGCATATCGCCGCTGACGGCATATCGAATGCTCATGACGGCTGTAGAGCCGAGGCTTGTCATCTCCATCTTCATCCGGCCTTTTTCGGGAATGGTGTAATTACCTCCTACGGACATGGATCCGTCGTCCCACGACATTGTCCCGTCCGCAAAGAACTCGATTCGTGGCAATCCGTCCCCCGCTGATTCCCACAGTCCGATAACGGCGTCATCCAGAGGTTGGTATGCGCTCTGGTCTTCGTCTGCTTTCAGTGTTGGTGGGCCCGACTGTCCTGCATTTGTAAGCTCATTCGCTGCTGGCCGAGTCCGGTCTGTCTGGTTGACCCAGATGGCGGCAAACACCAGCAGTGCGGCCGCTGCCAAGCTCCAACGAAAAACAAACGCGGGCTTTCCTGTATCCGCAGGTTTGGGTTCCACAGTTTCCGGGTCGGCAGTGTTTCGTGGTATTGTCCTGAGTGTCTCCACCATTGTGCGTAGGTCACCCGCCGTCTGGTAGCGCCGCTCCGGTTCTTTTTCCAGGGCGCGGAGGACCAGTTCGTCAATCCGCACGTCGATCTCGACCTTGCGAGAGGGCGCGATGAGGTCCCGCGCCGGGCGTTCACCGGTGAGCATTTCGTAGAGGACGACGCCGAGGGCATAAATGTCGGCGCGGTGATCGATGGCGCTTGCGCCCGCCTCTTGCTCGGGAGCCATGTACGGCGGGGTGCCGGAGGAGTCCGCCTCGCTGCCGACCAGCGCGGCGATGCCGAAGTCGGCGATTTTCACGCGCCCTCCGCGGTCGATGAGGATGTTTTCCGGTTTGATGTCGCGGTGGACGACACCGCGGCCATGGGCGAATTCAAGCGAGGCGCAGATTTCCGGGACGATGGCGAGTGCCTGGGCGGGTTCCATTTTCCCTTCATGCATGAGGTCGCGGAGATTCACGCCATCGACGAATTCCATCATGATGTAGAACAGCCCGTCGGTCTCGCCGTGGTCGTGAACCGTCACGATGTTCGGGTGGGTCAGTTTGGCGAGGGTCCTCGCCTCACGCTCGAAGTGCTCGGCGAAGCGTTCGTCGTGCACCCGCTCGGGTGCCAGCAGCTTGATGGCCACCCAGCGGTCGAGTGATTTCTGGCGCGCCTTGTAAACCACCCCCATGCCGCCGCGGCCGAGGCATTCGACGATTTCGAACTGGGGGAAGCTGTCGGCGATCTCCTCCGGCGTGGGCGGCGGGACCTGCGGCGACGGCTCGCCGTCGGGCATCGTGCGCGAGGCGAGGTTCATCTCCAGCAGGCAGCGCGGGCAGAGGCCTCCGGCTGTTGAGCTGGCGAGCGTGGTGCCGCATTTCTCGCAGGTGGCGGCGGGGCCGGACTGGTTTGGCGAGGGGTCCATGTCCTTTGATTCAGGATTTCTCCGGGTTTGTTACAGGCGCTTGGAGAAATTTCGGAATTTTATCGTGTCAGCGCGCACAAGAGGTTGCGCATTTCCTCATCGACATCCTTGTCATCCCGCACGGTGCGGGCGATCTCTTCGCGGAAGATGCTGCGGTAGCGCTTGCGGATGCGGTGCACCGCGACGCGGGCGGCTCCCCCATTCAAACCGAGAGACTTGCCGAGGGACTCATAATCGATCTCGCCGCGGCCGGCGGTGAGGCAGACCTTCAGGACATCGAACTCGGCAGCGCGTCCCGCGTCGCGGTATTCATGTTCGATCCGCCCCAGACAGGTCTCGATGAGGGTGAGCGCCCAGCGTTTGTCGAACAATTGCTCAGGCGTAAGGGAGTTGGCTCCCGATTCATGATAAAGCCGTTCGGCGATGTGGGTGTCGAGCGGCACTTTCTCCCATCGGCCGCCGCGTTTCACAGCTCGGTCGCGATGCCATTCGTTGGCCAGAAAGCGCTTGAGGGCAACCACCAGGAAGGTGCGGAAGCGTCCCTTGTCACGATCCGCGGCTTGCAAGCCGTGCTTTTGTAGAAGACGTGCGAAGAACTCCTGGGTAAGATCTTGCGCTTCCTCGGCTGAGTGGCCGTAGCGGCGCACTACCGCGTAGAGTGGCATCCAGTAGGTGCGGCACAAATCCTCCAGCGCCGCCATCGACTCGCCGGAATTTTCGTCCCGTGCGCCCACAACAATCGACCATCGCGTCACCGGAAACATCCGGCCGGAGCTGTCCGTGGAAGGGGTAGTTTTCATGGCTGGTAGAAGCAGGGCACCTTCATCTGTTGCGATTCGGGAAGGTTCACAGGCGATGGGAATTCCTTCGCGCGCCCGGCGCTTGCATGGCCGGAAAGACAACGGAACACAAAGCGGTTATTCACGATGCTTCACGATGGTTCAAGCACCGCCTCGTCGAACAGCACGCGGACACCTTCGTCCAACTTGATCTCCGGGGCCAGCCACTTCGCCCGTTGATCGATGCCATCCGGGTCGGGATTTGGCGGATTCTGCACGCGGTCGAACCAGTCTAGTTTGGGTTCGTCATCGGGAATGCTTCTGCCGCAGTCAGGCGGCGCATCATGAACAACAAGATCCGGAGGAGGATCTTGCGGTCTGCATGGCCAGAGCGGAGCGCCGGCAAACATGGCGGCGGAAAATACACCACGCCCGCCGCCGTCTGCGAACTCCCTCCTCCCCCCGCCGCCACCTGGGTCACCTTCCTCCCCTGCTTCTGGTTCATCCTCCTCGGCGGCCCGCACATCGAGCGCCTTGGCGACATGCCCCGCGCCTCCGCCGCCCTCACCGCCGCCGTCGTCGGCCCATCCTCAACCTCGCCGTCCGCTTTACCCGCCACGCCATCTGGCCCGACCCGGAAACCACCCGCTGGCTCCTCGCCGCCCTCGCCCTCTCCGCCCTCCTCGCCATCACCCGCTTCAAACCCGGCCTCATCCCCGTCATCGCCGCCTGCGCCATCATCGGCGCCACCGGTGTGCTCGGATAGCGCCCCCTACATCAGCGCCGCGAACTGCAGCGGCTCCATCACCAGCTTCTGCGTCGCCACGATGCTTTTGCCCGCCACAATGTCGGTGAATGTCTTCCGCATGCCCAGCTGTCGCAACCGCGTCGCTGGCAGCTCCTGCGGATGCTCCGAGAAATTCGCCAGACACAAAATGCTCTGCCCGTCGTAACTGCGGAAATACCCGAACACGTGGTGATTCCCCGTGTTCACGAACTCCGTATGACATTCCTGGAACGCCGGGTTGTCCTTGCGGATCCGCGCCAGCTTGAGGAACCCGTTGAAGATCCGCCCCTCCACGCTCTCCGGCTCCTTGCGATTCTCCGCTTTTTCCCAATCGAATGCCGGACGGTGCATCCAACGGTCGTCCCCGTCCTTCCCCGGATCCTGGTGATAATCATAATCGTTCGTCAGCCCGATCTCGTCCCCCAGATAGATCAGCGGAATCCCCCCCACCGTGTAGATGATCCCGTGGATCAGCAGAATCCGCCGGATCGCCATCTCGATCTGATGCTCGTCCTGCTCGTACACCGCCTTCTCCAACCCGCACAACGACGCCGTCGTCCCGCAGATCCGCGCGTCGCCCGTCTGCGGATTGTGCTGGAACATCTTCCCGCGCGCGAAACTGTCCCCCTCCCCGGAAAAGAACCGGTTCAGGAACCACCGGTGGTCGTGCGGATTCACCCCGATCTCCCACAGATCGCGGTCTTCGAACCCCCACCCGATGTCGTCGTGGCAGCGCACGTAATTCACCCACGAGCACCCCTGCGGAAGCTGGAACCGCTTCGGCAGACAATGCGAAATGATGTGCGCGTCCCGCGTCGCCATCGAATTCCACAACTGAACCATCAGCGGCGGATTGTAGGAAAGATGGCACTCCTGCTCCGACACATACCGGATGATCTCGTCCGGAGCCACGATCGCCTCCGATTTGAAAATCAACGCCGGCGCCGCGATCCGCGCCATCGAGTTGAACGCCTGGATCAGCAAATGCGCTTTCTCCAGATTCTCGCAGGATGTGTGTTTCTCCTTCCACAAAAACGGCACCGCGTCCATCCGCAGCATCTCGACGCCCGAGTTCGCCAGAAACAACATCTCCCCCGCCATCGCGTTGAACACATCCGGGTTCGAGTAATTCAGGTCCCACTGGAAATTGTTGAACGTCGTCCAGATCCACCGCTTCATGCTCGTCCGGTAGGTGAACGACCCGGGATGCGCATCCGGGAAAATCGGCCTCAGCGTCTTCTCATACTCGTCCGGCTCGCTCCGGTCCGGGAACGTCCGGTAGTAGTTCAAAAACTCCTCGTCGCCGCCCTTCGCCTTGCGCGCCCAGTCGTGCTCGTCCGACGTGTGGTTGAACACAAAATCCAGCACCAGACTCATCCCCTGCCGCCTCAGCTCCGCCGCCAGCTCCCCCAGCTCCTCCAGCGTCCCGATCTCCGGGTCCAGCTCGCGGTAGCTGCTGATCGCATACCCGCCGTCGTTGTCCCCCTCCGGGCTTTTGAAAAGCGGCATCAAATGCAGATAGCTCACCCCCAGCTCCTTCAGATACGGAATCCGCTCCTTCAGCCCCTCCAGATTTCCCGCGAACAAATCCACATACGCCATCGCCCCCACCACGCGGTTCGATTGGTACCAATGCGGATGCCCCTCCCGGATCGCGTCCAGGCTTTTCAGCTCCCCGTCCCTCTCCAGCCACGAATGAGCCGCCGTCGTGATGATCGCCTCCACGTGGAAAAAAAAATCATATCCCGGCCCGTAAATCCGCCACAGCAGATCGAACAACGTCGGGAAGTGCTCGTCGAGCCGCGCCTCGAACGCCTCCCACTCCGCCGTGCCCACTTCCTCGGGAAATGCCCTGTGCAGGCGCGGCATCAGGCGGGCGAGCGTGAGGCGGCTCTCACGGTTGGTCGGTGTCGTGTTGGCGTATTCAATCATGGGCAATAACAGTCTTGGACATGCGGAATCCTGTTCGATTCCCGCGCTCGGGGGTGATTATGCCCTCATCGCGCCCCAGCGCAAACGCTTACCCGCCACACCCGGCCATCGACCAATCCCCATCACCCCCGGCACGTAGGCCCATTCGTGAGAATGGGGTGGGTGCACGCCGCCCGGCCATCGACCAACCCACATCACCCCCGGAACGTAGGCCCATTCGTGAGAATGGGTTGGGTGCACGCCGCCCGGCCATCGACCAACCCACATCACCCTCGGAACGTAGGCCCATTCGTGAGAATGGGTTGGGTGCACACCGCCCGGCCATCGACCAACCCACATCACCCTCGGAACGTAGGCCCATTCGTGAGAATGGGTTGGGTGCACGCCGCCCGGCCATTGACCAATACGCATCACCCCGGCCACGCATCCCGCTTTACTCCCGCCCCCCCATCGCCAAGCATCCGCCGATGCGCTGGCTTGTGGGACTCACGATTTACCGGATGGCTCTGCCCCTCCTGTTCATCGCCGCCTTTCCCGGCTGGATCCTCAAAATGGCGCGCCGCGGCGGCTTCGGCACCGCGCTCCACGAGCGCCTCGCCATTTACACCGGCTTCGAGGATTTCGAACCCTGCGGCGCCGTCCACATCCATGCCGTCAGCGTCGGCGAAACCCAGCTCGCCCTCAAACTCATCCGCAAATGGCGCGAAAACGAACCCAAACGCCCGTTCGTCATCGCCACCGGCACCGCCACCGGCTACGCCGTCGCCACCACCGCCAACCTCCCCAACCTCCGCGTCACCTACGCCCCGCTCGATTTCCCCGGCTGCGTGCGCCGCTACCTCGCCCGCTTTGAGCCGGTCATCATCGTCCTCATCGAAGCCGAAGTCTGGCCCCGCCTCGTACTTGCCTGCGAACGCCGCGCCATCCCCGTCCACCTCGTCAACGCCAGGCTCTCGCCGCGCTCCGCCCGCCGCTTCATCCGCCTCGCCGCCTGGGTCCGCCCGATGTTCCGCCGTCTCGCCGGCGTCTGCACCCAGGAATCAGCCGACGTCGAAACCTGGCAAAAACTCGGCGTCCGCCCAAGCCGCACCCACCACACCGGCAGCCTCAAGTTCGATCCCTCCGCAGGCCCCCCGCCATGTCAACGGAGCGAATTTTCCCGCATCCTCGCGTCCTTCGGCCCCGACCGCCCCGTCATCCTCGCCAGCAGCACCCACCCCGGGGAGGAACCCCTCATCGCCCGAGCCATCCTCCAGGCCGCCCCACGGGCCCTCCCCGTCATCGCCCCCCGCCATGCCGAACGCCGCCAGGAAGTCGCCACCGCGCTCCAAAAAAACAACCTCACCTCCACCCTCCGCACCCACCTGAAAAAGCAGCAAAAGTGGCAGGTGCCTCCGGCTCAAAACCCAAAGTGGCAGGTGCCTCCGGCTCCCCCCCCCCCCCC
>SLAV01000097.1 GCA_007126655.1 Haloferula sp.
ACGCCCGCGCTCACGCCCATGATGGCCCAATACCAGGCCATGCGCAAATCCCTGCCCGCAGACATCATCCTCTTCTACCGCCTTGGCGACTTCTACGAAATGTTCTTCGAGGACGCCAAAGCCGCCGCCCCCATCCTCAACGTCGCCCTGACCAAACGCGGCGGCACCCCCATGTGCGGCGTCCCCTACCACGCCGCCCAAGGCTACATCGCACGCCTCCTCAAAGCCGGCAAACGCGTCGCCATCGCCGAACAAACGTCCGAACCCAAACCCGGCAAACTCGTCGAACGCGAAATCGCACGCATCCTCACCGCCGGCTCCATCGACGACCTCACCCTGCTCGACGACGCCCGCCCGAACTACCTCGCCGCCGTCTCACTCCACGGGAAATCCCGCGGCCTCGCCTGCATCGACCACACCACCGGCGAGTTCACCCTCGCCGAGTTCGACGATCCCGTCCAGCTCGACGACGAACTCGCCCGCCTCCGCCCCTCCGAACTCCTCGTCCCCGACCACCAATCCGGCGACTTCCCCGACCTCGCCAACCCGCTCTACTACGACGGCTACATCTTCCAACCCGAGCACGCCGCCCAATTCCTCAAGGACCACTACCAGGTCCACTCGCTCGACGGCTTCGGCCTCGCCAACCGCCACGCCGCCACCGGTGCCGCCGGTGCCGTCATGCACTACCTCGTCCACCAGCTCCGCCGCCCGTGCGACCACATCCGCACCCCCGCCATCCGCGAAAACACCAGCTTCGTCCTCATCGACGCCGCCTCCCAGCGCAACCTCGACCTCGTCGAATCCCGCTCCGGAAAAAACCACACCCTCGTCGGCGTCCTCGACCGCACCGCCACCCCGATGGGCGCGCGCCTGCTGCGCGATTGGATCCTCCACCCGCTCACCGACCTCCCCACCCTCACCGCCCGCCAGGACGTCATCGCCGCCTTCCTCGACGAACCCTACCTCCACACCCGCATCCGCGAATCCCTCAAAGGCATCCGCGACGTCGAGCGCATCACCTCCCGCCTCTCCCAGGGTTCCGGCAACGCCCGCGACCTCCTCGCCCTCGCCACCTCCCTCAACCACATCCCCACCCTCAAGGAGGATCTCACAGCACTGATCACCGATCACCGATCACTGATCACACAACTCCACGACTTCACCGACCTCACCACCCGCCTCACCACCGCCCTCGCAGACGAACCACCCGCCACCCTCAAGGACGGCGGCATCATCCGCGACGGATGGTCGCCCGAACTCGACGAACTCCGCACCGCCTCGCGCGGCGGCAAGGACTGGATCGCCCGCCTCCAGGAAGACGAACGCCAACGCACCGGCATCGACTCGCTCAAAATCAAATTCAACAACGTCTTCGGATACTTCATCGAAGTCACCAAAACCCACCTCGAAAAAGTCCCCGAAGATTACACCCGCAAACAAACCATGGCCAACGCCGAGCGCTACATCACCCCCGCGCTCAAGGAAATGGAAAACAAGGTCCTCGGCTCCGAGGAACGCTCCAAACAACTCGAAACCGAACTCTTCCTCCAGCTCCGCGCCGGCGCCTGCGAACACCTCCGCCAACTCCAGGAAACCGCCGCCGCCACCGCCGAAATCGACGTCCTCGCCTCCCTCGCCGAAACCGCCCGCACCCACCGCCACTGCCGCCCGCAGCTCGTCGCGGACTCCACCGGATTCACCATCAAAAACGGCCGCCACCCCGTCCTCGAACAAACCCTCACCGACACCAAATTCGTCCCCAACGACACCGAACTCGACACCGAAACCTCCCGCCTGCAAATCCTCACAGGCCCGAACATGGCCGGCAAATCCACCTACATCCGCCAGATCGCCCTCATCGCCGTCATGGCCCAGATCGGCGCGTGCGTCCCCGCCGACGCCGCCACCATCGGCCTCGTGGACCGCATCTTCTGCCGCGTCGGCGCGTCCGACGACATCTCGCGCGGCCAATCCACCTTCATGGTCGAAATGTCCGAGACCGCCCTCATCCTCAACCACGCCACCGAGAAGTCCCTCGTCATCCTCGACGAAATCGGCCGCGGCACCGCCACCTTCGACGGCCTCTCCATCGCCTGGGCCGTCGCCGAACACCTCCACGACGCCACCCGCTGCCGCGCCCTCTTCGCCACCCACTACCACGAACTCACCGACCTCGCCGCCACCAAGCCCGCCGTCGCCAACTGCAACGTAGCCGTCCGCGAATGGAACGACGAGATCATCTTCCTCCACAAAATCCTCCCCGGCGCCGCAGACAAATCCTACGGCATCCAGGTCGCCCGCCTCGCCGGCCTGCCGAAACCCGTCGTCGAGCGCGCCAAATCCATCCTCTCCCACCTCGAACTCCACTCCATCAAGCCCGAGGCGAAAAACCGCGGCCCCCACAGCAAAACCACCGTCCGCGACGACCTACCCACCCCCACATCCCCTCAGCTCGACCTGTTCGCCGATTTCTAACACACGACACCGGCGATCCCCGCGGGCCGTGGACCCGTGTGCCGCTGGTGGTGAACACGCCGCACGTGCGGCAGGGCATCGCCACCGATGTGAATGACAACGGCCGACTCGACTTCAATCACAATCATTGCGCATCCCCGCCCCGCCCGCTAGCCTCCGCGCATGTCCAGATACGCAGGTGAGCAGGTTCTCGTCGTGCCCCGCACGTTGCTTGAGGAAATCGGGATATTCCAGGGCATTCGCCCCACCCGCCCGGATGGCGACGCCATGAAAAGGCTGCTCGACCCCGCCAACCACTTCTTCATGGACCGCGCCGCCGCCGAGGAGGATCCCTCCCACAAGCAGCTCATCCCCTACTGCGTCTTCCGCCACGGCGGCTCCGTCCTCCATTACACCCGCGGCAAGACCGGCGGCGAGAGCCGCCTCCACGCCCTGCGCTCCGTCGGCGTCGGCGGCCACATCAACCCGGTGGACACCGGCGGCGGCAAAACCGGACCCGACGCCTACCACGCCGCCGTCACCCGCGAGATCGACGAGGAACTCGCCATCGCGGGCGGCCACGAACACCACATCATCGCCCTGCTCAACGACGACACCAACCCCGTCGGCCAGGTCCACCTCGGCGTCGTCCACCTCGTCGAACTCGAGGATTCCCGCGTCACCTCCCGCGAGGACGCCCTCGCCGACCTCGGATTCGCACCGCTCGCGGAACTCGCCGGACCCATGTTCGACAGCTTCGAAACCTGGTCCCAACACTGCATCCGCCACCTCGCCGGCCAATGAACGCCTTCGACGCGCTCGGCATCCCGCCGACACTCGTCCTCACCGACTCCGAAATCGAGGCCGCATGGCGCGAAGCCGGGAAAAAACACCACCCCGACGCCGGCGGGGCCGAAGCCGACTTCCGCGCCGCCGGCGAGGCCAGGAACATCCTCGCCAGCCCGTCCTCCCGCCTCGCCCACTGGCTCGAACTCCACGGCCACGCCCCGGACCCGCGCGGGGCCGTCGCCGGCGAAGTGATGGACCTTTTCTCCGCCGTCGGCGATGTCGTCCGGCGCGCCGCCGGACTCGCCCGCCGCCGCGAGGCCGCCACCACCGCGCTCGGCCTCGCCGTGCTCGAGTCCGAAACCCTCCATCTCCGCGCCGACATCGAATCCGCCATCCGCCGGGTCGATGCCGCCATCACCGCCCGGTGCCGCCCGTTCTCCCAGTGGCAGGACGACCCCTCACAAGCCGTCCGCGACCAGGCCGACGCCACCGTCCGCAACCTCCGCTTCCTCGAAAAATGGCGGCGCGACCTCATGGCCGCATACGCCTCCCTCGCATGACCCGATCTTCATCAGCACCACCTCCAAACAACAGAATCTCCGGCGCAGCCGGATCGCCTTCTGAAAACAACGAATCCATCCGCAAATGAAAACCCTGCTCCTCGCCGCGATCCTCGCCACACTGCCCGCCGCCGCCGCGCACGCCTGCGCCGCCGTCACCCGCGACGGCAGCCTCGTCGTCAACGCCGACCAGACCGTCATCATCATCTGGGACCCCGGCACCCGCACCCAGCACTTCGTCCGCCAGGCCGACTTCCGGACCGACGCGCCCGACATCGGCTTCATCGTCCCCACCCCGTCGCGCCCACAGCTCGCCGAGGCCGGAAGCGAAGCGTTCGACACCCTCGCCGAAATCACCGCCCCGCTTGTCCGCACCCGCCCCGCCGTCCCGTTCGGATGCTCGGCCCCCGCCGCCGCGCCCGCCCGCGCCTCGTCCGTGCGCGTCATCGAGCGCAAGCGCCTCGCCGGATACGACGCCACCGTGCTCACCGCGCGCTCCGGCGATGATCTCGCCGCCTGGCTCCGCGAAAACGACTACCCGCATTCCCCCGGCATCGCCGCCTGGGCCGCACCCTACCTCGGCGGCACTTGGCATTTCACCGCCATGAAAATCGCCGCGGACCGCCCCGACCCGGGCAACCGCCGCGATCTCTCCGCCTCCGCCATCCGCCTCACCTTCCGCACCGACCGCCCGCTCTTCCCCTACCGCGAGCCGGACGCCGGAGCCGCCCACCGCGAACTCGGCGCCACCTCCCGCCTCCTCCGCATCCACTTCATCTCGGACGCCCGCTACCGCGGCACCCTCGGCGGCGGCGCCGCATGGACCGGCGCCCCCGTTTGGGCAGACGACGTCACCCCATACCGCGAACGCCTCCTCCGCGAACTCGACCTCCCCGCCACCACCGGCCCAGCGCGCTGGATCCTCACCGAATTCGAAGACCGCTGGCCCTACGCCCCGGCCCCCGGGGATCTGTATTTCTCCCGCGACCCCGACCAATCCAGCCTCGACACCCGCAGCACCGCCCCGCGGCCCCGCCGCGATCTCGCCATGCTCGGCGTCCTCGCCTTCCTCGGCACCCGCCACATAACCCGCCGCCACCGTCATGTGCCCTCCACCACTCATCCACCCCGCCCTTGATTCGTGTTTGCTACGCGGGCTTCATATCCATCATGGTATGGGACTTCCATGACCCCTGTGATCAGGCGGCGGCGCGGACCTTTTTTCCCGGTGCGCGCGGCGAGCCAATTGGCCGGGGGCAGGCCGGCGGCCTCGCTGGCTTTCATCGCAGGAAGTCGCGTGAGCATGTCCTCGAGATACTCCCGGATGTCGATCCCGACACAGCGGCAAAAGGGAGAAAATTTTCATCCATTGCTTGCGGATGCCGCGATGTGGTGCATGCTGTTCGCTGAATGAAATCATTCATCGCCTCAACCGTTTTCATTGCCTTGCCTGCACTGCCGCTAACCGCCGACCCGGTTCGGTCTGGACGTGCGCAGGTCGATTGGGTTTCAAAAACCGTCGGCTACAAACTCGGGGAGCCGGTCATAACGGCATTCAAAATGATCCTCGACGAAGGCTGGCATACCTATTGGATCAATCCCGGTGAGGCTGGCATGCCGCTCTCGGTGGACATCGAACTTCCAGAAGGCTGGACGTCGGATCCCCCCGAATACCCGCTGCCCGTCCGCTTCATGACCGGCGACCTCCACGATTTCGGCTACGAGGGCACCGTGCTGTTCCCCATCGTCCTGCGTCCTCAGACCGACGCCTCGGGCGATGTGGAAATCGAGGCCTCCTTCGATTGGCTGACCTGTGACGACTCCGCTTGTATTCCGGGCGACGCGTCCCTCGCCATTACGCTGATTTCCAACGACTCCACCCCCACGGATGCCGCCGCGGAAATCACCGAGACCCTCGAAACGCTCCCCGCCCCCGCGCCCGAAGCTTGGAAACTCCACGTCTCCGGGTCTGGCGATTCCCTTGAAATCGCATTGATCCATCCCCCGGATTTCCCGCCCGGCGGCATCGACGTGTTCCCCCTCTCCGTCAACGTGGCCCATCCCGGCGCATCATACGACTGGCAGACGGAAAACGGATCCTTGACGGCCACCGTCCCGAAATCCCCGTTTGCTCCGGATCCGCTTGAGGAATTCGAACTCGTGATCGACTCGCCATCCCTTGAGCAACCGATTATTGTGACGTGGAATAAAGATTCCTAGACAAATTCCATCTCCCGCAACGTTAAGCAACCCGTAACCCCAATAACCCCCATACACATGAAACACATCATTACATCCGCACTCGCAGCCGCATTCGCCCTCACTTGCGCCCATGCCAAGGAGGTCGGCCAGCCCGCGCCTGAGTTCACAGGCAAAACCCTGACCGGGGAAGAAGTCTCGCTCAGCGACTTCGAAGGGAAGGTCGTCGTTCTCGAATGGGTCAACTTCGACTGTCCGTTCGTCAGAAAACATTATTCCGCGAGCGGGAATATGGGCAACCTTCAGGAGAAATACACTGAAAAAGGAGTCGTTTGGCTCACCATTTGTTCGTCCGCCGAAGGCGAGCAGGGATATTTCAAGCCGTCCGCCCAGGCCGAACGTGCCGAGAAGGAAGGCAACAAGGCCACGCACTTCATTTACGACAGTGATGGAACCATCGGTCGCGCCTTTGACGCCCGCGTCACCCCACACATGTTCGTGATTTGCAAGGAAGGCGTCGTCCGTTACAATGGTGCGATCGATTCGATCCGCTCCGGCAACGCGGACGACATCGAAAAAGCCGAGCCGCTGCTCGCCAACGCCATCGACGCCGTGCTCGCCGGCGAGGAAGTTCAGAACGCCACCAACCAGCCATACGGCTGCGGCGTGAAATACTGATCCGGAGCGCGCCGGCTCCTCACATCACGAAAACAACCAATCAAATGCGAAGCGGCCCGACGGTCGCTTCGCATTTTTCATTTTCGTTTGTGAACACGTTTATGAAAAAGAATCGCGGGATTCCCGTTTGCGTCGATTTCCAGAGAGTTGAGAGGATGAAAAACGGGCCATCTTTCAAAGTCCTGAATCGGCTCCTGCGACCTCTTCCGCCACACCTGCACGACCGACATGCACTGCGGCGGGGCGGACACATCCGCTACGTCCGGGAAAGGAGCGGAGCGACATGAACAGACGCGTTAGCGGCTGCGCCGAAGGGGTGCGACCGGCGGGGAGCATCAAATGCCCGGCCACGCGCGCATGGAAACCACGCAAATCCACACCCACGTCCATATCGACGCCCTCCGCGACGTCCACGCCCGCTGCCATCCGCACCCGCATGGGAGAAATTCCAATGAGACTGATGAATTGCCCGTGAACGGCAATCACCAAACACAGGAAATCCACCGGAAAATCGCTCAGGAAGTACAGAAAAAGCTTCCCAAGGCCCGCCGGAATCGGTAAGAGGTCAAACTATGATGCCAATCATGCCCTGAGAGTGGTTTCTCAAGGCCATGGTCATGCCCTACAACTGATCCGGCCCACAATTGCAGGAACAACACAACCCAAGCCAAGCCAGCAACATCCTTCTCATACGTCCGGCAAAACTTTCCTCACAGCCGCAAGAACCTCGTTCAAAAGCGGATCGTCACTTGGCGGCAGTTCATCGGGAAGATTTTTCACAAATGGCGAATCCAAAAGCGGATGTGACGGCCACGGTGTCTCCAATCCCATTTTTCGGCGGACATTGCGATAGGCCAGGATCTCGAATGGAATCACATTGTAGGGGCGGAGGGTAAACTCCGGGACATCGTAATCGCCATCACCGTCCTCACTGCTCCTGCGCACATGGTAGTCACAGGCTTCAATGATGCTGTTTTCAAGGGCTTCGGGGTGATCCCAATTGGTGAACAATCCTTCATAAACACCGCAACCAGGATGACCATCGGGTGTTTCCTGCGGCTGCAATTGACCGCTCATCACCAGCCAAAGCCGCAGCATGTAGCCGCAGAGCGGCTTTTCCTCCCAATAAGGAAACATTGGATCATCATCCAATTTCCCAGCGCTTGCTTCTTTTTCCCGCTTACCGGGAATGAGTCTGCGCAACCGCGAGACGATGCCTCTCCAACCATGCACGTCGCCACCAAGTGCTTCCCATTCACTCACCTCGC
>SLAV01000223.1 GCA_007126655.1 Haloferula sp.
ACCGGCCGCGCCGTCAAAGGAGCCGAACCCGGCGGCGAACACTTCAGCGATCCCCACACCGTCGCATGGGTCCATCATTACCAGGGCGAACACGGGAAAAGCCGCGTCTTCTTCACCACCCTGGGCCATCCCTACGACTTCAAGGATGAATCCATGCGCAAGCTCTCCATCAATGGCATTCTCTGGGCGCTCGGCATGGAGGACGAAATCCCCGAGGACGGGGCCAACGCCGAATTCGCTGCCGAATACCAGCCTAATAACTCCGGCTTTGGAAACGAATACAAACCCGGCCTCAAACCCGCCGACATGCTGGCCGACTGAAAATTTCCGATTCCGGTTGCGCCGGTCGCTTTGCCGGAATATCGCCCGCCATGCCCCGAAACCACCGGCTCCTCACAATCCCATGCGCCGCCGCATTCGCGGTTATATCCGCCTCGTGCGGAGAACCGGAGGATTTCGTCGTTACGGAGACCCGCGAGATCACCACCCGGGACACACCCCCACTTCTCGATGCCACAAGCGACCAGCGCTTCCGCAATGCCCAACCGTCACCGGTCATCGGCGATCCGCCGGACGACTGGCTCGTGATGCCGGCCAGTCAGTTCCGCGACCTGAACTACCGCTTTGGAGAGAGTGGTTTCGGCGAGGTCTATGTCACCATTGCCGCGGGTGGCGTGCTGGACAATGTGAACCGCTGGTTCGACCAGTTCTCCGCACCCACCGTTGATTCCGACGGCCTCGATGAATTGCCGCGGGTGCCAATCGCAGGCACCACCGGGGTGTGGACCGAGGCCACCGGCACCTACGCATCCGGCATGGGATCCCCTCCGCGCGAGGGATTTGGTCTTGCCGGAGTGATTGCCGAAGCAGGGGGGCGCACACTTACGTTGAAAATGGTTGGTCCAGCCGCCGAAGTTCGCGAGCAACACGAGGCCTTGAAAGCCTTTGCCGAATCACTCCGGTTCCGCGGTTACGAATGATTCACAGGCATATCCGCCACACATCGAGTCCGCCAATCTGTCATGGATCAAGAAATGAAAAAAAAAGCGAACCCGGAATCCCCGCTCCGGCAGGCATACGATTTTCTCTCGGGATTCAAACTCGCCACCGCGCTCTTGTTGCTGCTCGGCCTTCTGACGTGGTTCGCCACCCTTGAACAGATCGACCAGGGCCTGCACCCCACGCTCAGGAAATACTTCAGTTGGAGGTCGCTCTGGCTGCTGCCCGAGGTGAACGGAAAAATCGTCCCGCTTCCGCTGCCCGGCGGCTACTGGGTGTGCGCGCTGCTATTGGTGAACATGATTCTGGGCGGCATCGTCCGCATCCGCAAGGGATGGCGGCAGATCGGCAACCTCATCGCCCACTTCGGAATCATCTTCATGCTCGTCGCCGGCGGCGTCTCCCACCATTTCCCCCAGCGCGGCAACATGGCCATCGAGGAGGGAACCGTCAGCAACACCGCCGAGGACTACTTCGAATATGTCGTCGAGGTCGCCGAAATCATCGATGGCGAGCCGCAAAACATCCGCGTCATTGGCGGTGATGAAATCGACGGCCTCGGCAGCACCCACCGCAACTTCATCCTCCCGGATTTCCCATTCGATCTCCAGCTCGCCGGCTACCTTCGCAACGCCCTGCCCGTATCCGCCAACGAACGCGCGCCCGACCGCTCGCAGGTCATTGCCGACGGATACTGGCTCATGGAGCGGCCCGGCGAGGTGAACGCCGAACTCAACACCGCCGCCATCTACGGACGCGTCCTCCGCGAGGACGGCACCGTGGACCCGCCCTTCATCGTCGCCGGAGCCAGTTTCCACCCGTTCACCGTCCATGTTGACGACCGCGTCTTCACCGTGGACATGCGCAAGCGCCTCTGGCCAATGCCTTTCAAGGTGCGCCTAAACGAATTCACCGCCGATTTCCACCCGGGTACCGGCCGTGCCGCACGCTTCGTCAGCGAAATCACCCGCATCCGCGACGACAACGAAGTCATGGTCACCATCCAGATGAACGAGCCGATGCGCTACGACGGACTCACTTTTTTCCAGGCCAGCTATGGCCCTCCGGGTGCCGGACCGGGCGATTCGCTCTACTCCGTTTTCGAAGTTGTGAACAATCCGGCCGACAAATGGCCCGAATACAGCCTCTATGTCGTCACCATCGGCATGCTCATCACCTTCCTCACCAAGCTCGGCGAATCCCTCGGCCGGGTGAAACGCCGCTCCAAACGCCATGGATGAGTCATCGCAAAACCACCCGAAACCGAAGCGCGGCCCATCCTTTGCCGGCCGCGTCGCCGCCGGCGTGCTCGCGTTCTTCGGAATGCTCGCCGTCTTCTACAACCTGCTCCAGGACAACCGGCCCCAAGGCCAGATCCGCGTCGTCGAGGGGTATATTCCCTGGTCCGCGGAAGTACTCGAAGCAGCGGAACCTCTCGCCGTCCAGGACGGCGGCCGCGTCAAGCCGCTCTCTTCTTTCGCCGGCTTCCAAATGCTCGCCATCCACGGCGCGCGATCCATGCGCATCCTCGACGCCGAGGATGGCGAAACCCATCGGCTCACGCCCACCGCGTGGATGCTCGACGCTCTGTTCCGGCCGCATTTCGCGGTGTATCAGCCGACCTTCCGCATCGACAATTCCGACATCCTGCGCGCCATCGACCTGCCCGTCCGCAGCCGCCGCGACCGCTACAGCTACGAGGACCTCCGCCCCGGCATCCGCCGCCTGATGGAGACCGCGCAACGCTATGAGGCCATCGAGAGCGACGACCGCGACGCGATCCAACAGCAGACACTCGACATCGCCTACACCATCCGCTCCTACGAAATACTGCTGCGCTATTTCGACTTCGCACGCCACGGCGTGCGCCTCCACGGCACCGGCCGGGACGGCCACGACGATCAGACGGCCGGCATCAGCACCGTCATGGCTACCGCCCCCCAGATCCGCGAACAGATTGCCGAGTCCCAGCGCGAAGGCGGCCAGATCCACCCCAACCTCCAGGTTCTTCTCGAACAGGTACTCGATGCCTCGAACCTGGCGAAATACGGCATCTTCCTGATTCCGCCCCATCACGAGAAGGAGCTGAAGTGGCAGAGCGCGGGCGACGCCATCATGGGCGTCATGACCGCCGCCGACCCTCATCCGGTCGAAACGATCACCAACATCAAGGAACTCGAAAACACCCTCGATGCATCCCTGACGGGCGACATGGACGAATTCGCCACCGCCCTTGTGAGTCTGCGCGACCATTTCGGCGAACGCGCCGACGGCCGCGGCGACACCCGGTTTATCAGCCTGGAAACCACCTACTATCGATACAACCTTTTCTACAACGCACTTATCCTTTTCATCATCGGCTCGATTTCCGCGATGGCCATGTGGGTCCTCCACCAGCACCGTGCGGGGCGCTGGTTGTCGTGGGTCACGCTCGGAACCACTGGCGTGGCCACGATCCTGTGCGTCGTCGCCATCGTCCAGCGATCCGTGATCATGCAGCGCCCGCCGGTCGGCAACCTCTACGACACCATCATCTTCATCGGCACTGCGGGCGTCATCTTCGGCCTCATCTTCGAATGGTTCACCCGCAAGCGCTTTGCACTCGGCCTCTCCGCCATGCTCGGCGTGATCCTCATCATGCTCGCCCGCCGCTACGAGCTTGGCGACGCCACCGACCACATGGACCCGCTCGTCGCGGTGCTCGATTCGAATTTCTGGCTCGCCACCCACGTCCTCACCATCACCCTCGGTTATTCCGCCGGACTGCTGGCCGCGGTGCTGTCCTGCGGCTACGTCCTGCTGCGCGGTCTTCGCCTGGTTGACAACGATCGCGACCTGCGCCGCTCGCTGAGCCGAGCAGTTTACGGTGCCATCTGCCTCTGCCTGTTCCTGTCACTCGTCGGCACCGTGCTCGGCGGCATCTGGGCGAACTACTCTTGGGGCCGCTTCTGGGGCTGGGATCCAAAGGAAAACGGCGCGCTCCTCATCGTTCTTTGGACGCTCGCCATCCTTCACGCGCGCCTCGGCGGCTTCCTCCACGAATGGGGGCTCCACCTCGCCTCCATCTTCACCGCCTGCACCATCGCCTTCGCCTGGTGGCACGTGAACTTCCTTGGCGTCGGCCTGCACAGCTACGGCTTCACCGCCGGCACCACGGCCATCTGGACGTTCTATGGCGTGATGGTCGCATTCATTGCCTTCGGAGGTATTGCGGCCGCACTCGGCACCAAACCCCGGCTGCCGGAAAAAGAACGGAGTACCGACACCCCGAGCACGGCAACCCCGGAATCGCCCGCCCAACCCACCGAGGCATAAACGCCGCAACTCAGGCATTTCCACCCCGAATCATCCGGGCCAGACAAAACCAGCCTTCTCCATCGTTTAAAAACCAGAATACCCCACCATTATGATCCTCGAAATTCTCGCCCAACATCAACCCGGCCACCCCGGCGGCTTCTACGGCTTCCCGCTGCCGCTCGTTGGCATCGTCCTCGCCACACTACTGGTGAGCTGGCTCGTCAGCTCCACCCTCAAGCGCCGCTTCGACGAATACTCGCAAATTCCCATCCGCATGACCGGCGCCCAGGTCGCCGAAGCCATGCTCCGCCAGAGCGGCATCAACAACGTCCGCGTCATCTGCACGCCCGGCAAGCTCACCGACCACTACAACCCGATGGATCGGACCGTGAACCTCAGTGAACCCGTCTATCACACGAATTCGGTGGCCGCCGCCGCGGTCGCGGCCCACGAATGCGGACACGCCGTGCAGCACAAACAGGCTTACAAATGGCTCACCCTGCGCTCGAAAATGGTCCCCGCCGTGCAAATCGCCAGCCAGTTGCTCAACTACATCATGATCGCTGCGATTTTCGGCATGTTCTTCCTCGGACCCACCACAATCTGGATCTACATCTCCCTGTTCGCGGTAACCACCGCCTTCGCCATCGTCACGCTGCCCGTCGAGTTCGATGCGTCGAAACGCGCGCTCGTCTGGCTCGAAAACAGCGGATTGGCCGCCAGCATGGAGCACGACAAGGCGAAAAACGCATTGTTCTGGGCCGCCATGACCTACGTGGTCGCCGCGATCGGCTCACTTGTCCAATTGGCGTATTTCATCATGATCGCCCTGAACCGCCGCTGATCAGACGGGCGGTTCAGTCAAGACCTTTATGCACCCGCGCCTCGCCGGTCATCCGGTGGGGCGCTTTTTTGTGGTCAAATCCCACCACTTCAATCCGAAAAATCAGGACTCCGGACCATTTGCGGACCGCCGGTCCAGTGGGCATCAGCCCAAAAAATTGAAACCGCGGGCCACTTTCGCGGCCCGCGGTTTCTTATTATCCCCCCTCTGTTGCGACACGACCCATGTTGCTGCGGTTTCCCCCCGGAACCCAAAACAACCGGTCGCGTCGCGAGGTTGAAATGACAATATTCATAACCCAGCGGTAAGCAACCCAAAATGTGCGATTCTCGTCATTTTTTCCGTTCATCGGATGGGTTGGCGCTTCAGGCGCAGTGCGTTGCCCACCACACAAAGGCTCGAAGCAGCCATCGCGGCGGCCGCAAGCGCCGGGGAAAGCAGGACTCCGAACCCCGGATACAGCAAACCCGCCGCAACGGGAATCAATGCGGTATTGTAGGCAAACGCCCAGAACAGATTCTGCCGGATGTTGCGCAATGCAAGACGCGACAATCCGGCAGCAAGCGGGATTTTTTCCGGATCACCGGAAATCAGCACCACGTCCGCCGATTCGACCGCCACATCCGCCCCCGTCCCGATCGCCATTCCGACGTCCGCACGGGCAAGCGCCGGCGCGTCGTTGATGCCGTCGCCGATGAAACAAACGCGGCGACCGGCAGCCTGCTCGTCCGCCACGAGATCGGCCTTCCCTCCCGGCAACACGCCGGAGTGAACCTCCGGGATCCCCACTTGTTCCGCCACCGCGCGCGCCGTCGATCCATGATCCCCCGTGACCATCACCACCCGCAAGCCATGTTCGCATAGCGCGCGAACCGCTGTGCTGGACCCGGCTTTCACTGGATCCGAAACGCCGAAGACCGCCACCGCCATGCCGTCCACGGCCATCACAACAGGCGTCATGCCTTCCCCGGCAAAGTCATCAACCACTCCGATGGCCCGAGTAAGCGCAACACCCTCTTCCTCAAGAAACGATGGTTTGCCTGCGAGCACGACGCAGCCGTCAATCTCGCCACGAATCCCCTTGCCCGCCTCCGCTCGGAAATCAGCAACTGCGGGTAAGATCAGCTCGCGCTCCTCCGCCGCTGCCACGATCGCCGCGCCAACCGGATGCTCCGATCCCCGTTCGAGCGCGGCAGTCATGCCCAAAGCCTCGTCCTCTCCCAATTCATCCCACACTCGTATGCGCGTCAGTGCCGGCTTGCCCTCAGTCAGCGTGCCCGTCTTGTCGAGCAGCAGCGTGTCGATGGCAGCAAGTTCCTGCAGAGCCGCACCCTTGCGGAAAAGTATGCCGTTCTCCGCCCCACGTCCCGTTGCCACCATGATCGAAGTCGGCGTCGCCAGCCCCATGGCACAGGGACAGGCGATGATCAGCACCGCTACCGCGTTTACGACAGCTAGGGCGGGAGACGGGCCGACCCACAGCCACAACCCGAACGTCACCGCCGCCACCAACATCACCGCGGGTACGAAATAACGTGTCACCCGGTCCACCAGCGCCTGAATCGGCAGCTTGCCGGCCTGTGCCTCGCGCACCATCGCGACGATCCGGGCCAGCAACATCTCCTCGCCCACGCCCGTCGCCCGGAATGTGAACGTGCCGGAGCCGTTGATGGTCCCCCCCGTTACCCCGTCCCCATCGCGCTTCTCCACAGGCACCGGTTCGCCCGTCACCATCGATTCGTCCACATGCGACCGACCGGCTTCGACCACACCGTCCACCGGCACGCTTTCACCGGGGCGCACCCGCAGCAGATCGCCCGAGCGCACGCCATCCAGCGGCACGTCCCGCTCGGAGCCGTCACCGCCGACCACCCGTGCCGTGCGCGGCGCCAGATCCAGCAACTTGCGGATCGCCCCTCCGGTCCTGCCGCGGGCACGCGCCTCCATCAACCGCCCGGCCAGCACCAGCGTGATGATGACCGCCGAGGCCTCGAAATACACGTGCGCGGATCCCTCCGGCAGCCATCCCGGCAAAAACGTCGCCACCACCGAGTAGCCGAATGCCGCGCTCGTCCCCAGTGCCACGAGCGAGTTCATGTCGGGCCCACCCCTGAGCAGCGCCGGCACGCCCGTGCGGTAAAATCGCAATCCCGGGCCGAACTGCACCACCGCCGCCAGAACAAACAACAACCGGTGCAGCCCGTCATGCCCGAGCGTACCGATCACCGCCGACTCCATCGCCGGCACCCAGTGCACCCCCATGTCCAGCACGAACACCGGAAGCGTGAAAACCGCCGCCAGCAACCCGTCGCGGCGCAACCCCCTCGCATCCGCCTCATCCCCATGCCCCGCGGCGGCATTCTCCGCATCCTTTCTCACTCCCCGGTAGCCCGCCTTTCGGATTGCCCGCAACACCTGGCCCGCGTCCGCCTCGCCCGCAACCACCGCTTCCGAGGTCAGCAGGTTCACCGACACCGAATCGACCCCGGCCACGCACTCAAGGGCCCGCTCGACCCGCCCCACACACGATGCACAGGACATCCCCTTGATTCCGAACCGCAGGGCGCGGCCGGCGGTCTCTGGGGCGGTCTTTGACATGGGCGTGGCAACTGGCAGAATGTCTCACGACCGCTTGGCCCGATCAATCACCAGTTCACATTCTCGCCGCGGGCGTCGATGTGGGTGAAGTTCCGGTAGGAACCCACACCACCCTTGAACAATCCCTGGTCTCGCAGGCTGCGCGCCGTTCTCGTGACCCGCGACGCACGCGACGTGAGCCGCACGTCGAGCGCAAGGTTTGCCTGATGCCAGGAACCACGACGGCCCCCGCAGCGTGCGTTGTAGGCCGGGCTGCGGTATGCGGAAACAATGTCTGTCACCGGCTCGTTCATCTCAAGGGCGATTCTCTCAACCACACGTAGCGTGTAGCCCATCCGCGGCCACCATTTGCGCGGTGGCAGCTCGTTCCAGAGCCCGCCCCGCTGGCGGGCATGGACCGCGATCACGTCATGTGTCCGGATCGTCCTCAATCCCAGGCCGTCAACGAAATTCGCATACGCCCGGACGTTGCGCCCATGGCGGCGCATCCAATCGGCCGGCAGTTTTGATTCGTCCACACCGGTGATGTCCGGGTCGCGCGAAGCGCTGGTTTCGACCGTCACTCTCGGCTCGTCGTCATTCCTGCGGGACAGGAATGCCAAGGCTCCCTGGGAGCTGGCCGCGAACGCCAGACCGGTCAGTCCAAGGCTCGTGATGACGCCGCGGCGGTTCGTTGGGGATTGGAAAAGTTCAAACTGGCTCGGAGTGGACTCTTCGGAATGCATGGAATAGATTGGAATCGGGTGTGGTTTGGAATTGATCAATGGATCTTGAATGGTCCGCGGTGAAAAACCGGATGTTTGACCAGCGTAAAACATGCCAATCCGGTCAAAATCGCATCGCGTCCTGCGATTTCGAAGCAGCCAAGCAACTCTGATTTTCAGGACAAGCGGAAAAACGCGATTTGCCGGAATTTCTTCATTCGCCATGCGGTCGCATTCCCGCTTGTCCCGTGTCCATACGGCACTCCATGGTTCGCCTTCCTTTATTCCACGACGGATTCGGCTTGCATCGCACGCTCGCATCCCGTAATTCGTGCCTCCCGGGCGGCTTCTGACGCAAGTAAGGAGTGGGTTATGAACCCACTCTTTCTTGTCTCCGGAAACCACCCGGAGCGACCGCAGCCCCCGTTGTGGATCCGACCCGGATCAGACCAGGACTCCTTTCAACCATGACAAACGACATCGTCGCACTCATCGATTTCTACGAAAAAGAAAAAAGCATCGACCGTGATAAGGTGCTTGCCGCGCTGGAGTTCGCCTTCATCTCGGCATACCGCAAAATGGTCCCCGGAGCCGATGCCATCGAAACGCTGCGCGCCGATATCGACACCCGCAAGGGCGAGACCCGTATCTTCGCCTCTCTCACCGCCATTGAGGACGCCGATTACGCGGACAAGTTCAATGAAGTCCCCCTTTCCACCGCCCGCCGGAAAAACCCGGACACCGAAGCCGGCGACATTGTCGAATTCAACGTCACACCCAAGGACTTCGGTCGAATCGCCGTGCAGACCGCCAAGCAGACCATGATGCAGCGCCTGCGCATGGCAGAAAAAGAGATGATCTATGAGGAGTTCAAGGACCGCGCCGGCGACATCGTCTCCGGCACCGTCCGCCGCTTCGAACGCAATGACGTCCTCATCGACCTCGGCAAGTTCGAGGGCATCATGCCCAACCGCGAGCGCGTCCAGGGCGAGGACTACAATATCGGCGATCGGATCCGCGCCTATGTGCTTGCTGTCGAGAATGAGGGCCGCGGACCCGAGATCATCCTCTCCCGCAGTCATCCGAACTTCGTCCGCCGACTGTTCGAGGCGGAGGTCAACGAAATCTCGGACCACACCGTCGAACTGCGTGCCATCGCCCGCGAGGCCGGCTTCCGCACCAAGGTCGCCGTATGGAGCAACGACCCGAAGGTCGATCCGGTCGGAGCGTGTGTCGGCATGCGCGGCGCACGTGTGAAGAACATCGTCCGCGAACTGAATAACGAGAAGGTCGACATCATCCGCTGGAGCGACGACCCCGCCGAACTCGTCCGCGAGGCCCTCAAGCCCGCCGAACTCATCACCATCACGCCCGATGAGGAGAACCGCGTGATCCATTGCACCGTCAGCGAGGAGGATCTCAGCAAGGCCATCGGCCGCAAGGGCCAGAACGCCCGCCTGTCCTCCCGCCTCATGGGCTGGGATGTCCAGGTCCGCAGGGACGAGACCAAGGAGGAGCAGTTCAAGGAAAAGATCGGAGGAGCCGCCCACTCGCTCGCCGAACAACTCGACATCAGCGAGGAGCTCGCCGAAAAACTCACCCTCGCCGGCGGATTCAACGCCGAAATGGTCATCGACATGCCGGCCGACTACATCGCCGCCGCGCTCGAGGTGGACGAGACCAAGGCCGCGAACATCCTCGAACGCGCCAGAGCCGCCTGCGGCACCTCGGTCCCCACCGCGCCCACCCACCCCGAACACCCGCCAGCGGCCGAAGCACAACCGGAAGCACCATCCGGGGAAGCATCCGGCACTCCGTATGGCAACGACCCCGAAGCCGCAGGCGAATCCGCTGGCGAAACACGCGACTCCTGAAAACCGGCCGTTCACACGGCACGACGCATCATCATCTCATCGCAGACCGAACCAAAGACGCACCCACGAATGCCCGATCAAAGCGACAAGCCCTCCGAGAAACCCGAAATCCTCGACCTCCTCGACGACGGCGAAAAGAAACTTTCACGCCGTGAGCGCAGGCGCCTCGAAGCCGAGGTCGCCAACCAGCCAAGCGCCATCGAGAAGGCGAAAAACGAGGCACTCGACTTGTTCCAGGAGCAGCAAAAACCCAGGGTTCGCAAAAAGAATGGCGAGTCCGGCAAGGTCCTCGGAAGCATCTCCAAAATTCTCGATGATAAGGATCCCGAGATGGTTCCCGCCCCACCGGTCGAACCTGCCGAGCCCGAAACCGATGGCGGCGATGAATCCGTTAGGGAAGAACCGGTATCCGGTGATGATCCCAAACTGATCGTCATCAAGCCCCCCATCCTCGTTAATGAACTCGCCGCCCGGCTGGGACTCAAGCCGTTCAACGTCATGGCGGACCTGATCAAGCTCAGCGTCTTCCCCGCGCCCAACCAGCCGATCGAGCCCGAAATCGCCGCCCAGGTCTGCGAATTGCACGGCTTCACCTTCGAGCGTGAGAAACGCGACAAGGACAAGGGGTTCCAGAAGATCGAGGAAGTCATCACCGAACCCGAGCTGCCCGAAAAGGAACCCGAAGACGAACTCAGGATCCGCCCGCCCGTCATCGCCATCATGGGCCACGTCGACCACGGCAAGACCACCCTGCTCGACCGCCTCCGCGATACCAAGGTCGCCGCGGGCGAGGCCGGCGGCATCACCCAGCACATCGGTGCCTACCAGATCAACCACAACGGTCGCGAAATCACATTCCTCGACACACCCGGCCATGCCATTTTCTCCGACATGCGCGCCCGCGGAGCCGACATTACCGACATCGTTGTCATCGTCGTCGCCGCCAACGACGGCCTGATGCCGCAGACCCACGAGGCCATCAAGCACGCGCGCGATGCCGGCAAGGAAATCGTCGTCGCCATCAACAAATGCGACCTGCCCGCCGCCAATGTGGACCGCGTGAAAACCCAGCTCGCCGAACACGGCCTGCAAACCACCGACTATGGCGGCTCCGTCGAATTCGCGGAAATCTCCGCCCTCAATGGCGACGGAGTCGATGATTTCCTCGAACTACTCGCCCTCCAGTCCGAAGTGCTCGAACTCAAGGCCAACCCGCTGGCCACCGCGCGCGCCGCCGTCATCGAGGCACGCGTCGTTCCCGGCCGCGGCACCTCCGCCACCGTCATCGTCGAGTCCGGCACCCTGAAAACCGGCACCCCGTTCATCTGCGGCCCTTATTCGGGCAAGATCCGCACGCTCATCAGCGACCGCGGTGAAACCATCAAGTCCGCCACCCCGGGCATGCCCGTCGAGGTCATCGGCTTCGAGGAGCTTCCCAACGTCGGCGACCACCTCACCGAGATGAAAAACGAGCGTGAGGCCAAGACGCTCGCCGCCGAACGCCAGGAGGAACTCCGCCTCAAACGCCTCAAGCCGCAACATCGCAACCGCATGGAAGACCTCTATGCCATGGTCAACGAGGGCGGCGGCAAGGCCCAGCTGAAGATCATCCTCAAGGGCGACGTCCAGGGATCCGTCGAGGCCATCCGCAAGGCCGTGCTCGATATCGAATCCGAAAAGGTCGAGGCATCCTTCGTCACCGCCGCCGCAGGCCCCGTCACCGAGTCCGACATCCAGTATGCCGCCTCCACCGGGGCAACTGTCATCGGCTTCAGCGTCAAGGTCGAGGCCAAGGCCGTCAAAGCCGCCAAATCGACCGGCGTCGAGGTCAAGCTTTTCTCCGTCGTTTACGAACTCATCGACCAGGTCCGCGAGGCAATGCTTGGCCTGCTCGAGCCGCTCACCCGTGAAAACATCATCGGCCACGCCGAGGTCCGCCAGGTATTCAAACTCTCCCGCGGACGCGCCGCCGGCTCCTTTGTCACCGATGGGAAAATCCACCGCAAGGCGCACGCCCGCGTCATCCGCGACGGCGTGCCCGTCTTCGATGGCAAGATGTCCACCCTCCGCCGCTTCCAGGACGAGGTCCCCGAGGTGCGAACCAACTTCGAATGCGGCATCCGCCTCGGCGAATTCAACGAATACCAGGAAGGCGACGTCATCGAATGCTATGAACTCGAGAAAATCCCGCAAACGCTCTGATTTGCCCGTCATTTGAAATCTCAAATTTGAAATTTCAAATCCCATCCATGCCATGAGCCGCCTCGACAAAGTCAACGAATTGCTCCGCCGCGAGATCGGCACCGTCGTCCAGCGTGATTACGAATGGGGCGGCAAACTCGTGACCATTGCCGGGGTCGAGGCCACCCAGGATCTGAAGGAAGGCAAGGTCTGGGTCGGTGTCCTCGGTGGCGACGCCACCCCGGTCATCGACAAGCTCAACCGCGACCACGGCTCGATCCAGACGCGCGTCATGAAGCGCGTTGTCCTCAAGTCCACCCCCGTCCTCCGCTTCATCCACGATGCCTCCGCCGAGCGCGGCGTCGAAATCGTCAACCTCCTCGACGAGGTGGATAAAATTCCCAAGGCGCCTCCACCTGCGCCCGAAGACGAGAACTGATCCATGCCGGATTACTCCGCCTCGGGTTCAAACCTCAAGCGGTAGAATCCCCGCGGCCCATTCGCGTCCACCCGCAATTCCCGCAGCACCCGGTTTCCCGGGACGTCGGTATCCAGATCCTTCGATTTCAGAATCTGCGCGGGCTCCCAGCCACCGGGCGCGAGTGTGGCGGTCCGCTCGACCACCACCTCCATCGACAAGGCATCCTTCGACTGCCAGAAGCGCAGGCCGAACCCATCGCCTTCGCCAATTTCCCCAGCGGGCAGGACGGTCCCCGTCGGCACCCCCGACAACACTTGCCCCCCCGACCCACCCAACTCAAGACCGAAGAAAAACCGCTTCCCGAGGCCCGGCAGCCTTCCCGCCGTCTCATATTCCGCAGCAGCCGTCTCAAATCCCGCCCCGAACTGTTCCGCCTTCCAGAAATCGAAAGGAGCCAGCACTTGAAGCGGCTCGCGCGGCGAACTCACACTTCTCGATCCCTCGGCATTGGCCGCAACGCTCCATGCAAATGCCCCGGCGCCCGGCGGTGGCCAGTCCAGCACCCACGTTCCGTCCGGCACCGCCGCCGCATCATACACCCCGCCGCCAACCTCAATGGACACCGCCGCCAGTGAATGCCCCCCGGTTTCCACCACCACCGCCAGCGGTTCGGGATCCACACTTCGCAGGAACGCAGGTTCCGGCCAACCGGGAGCCGGAAGCACCCGCGGCCAGCGCAAGATTTCGGCGTGGCCGTCGTCGTAGGCGACCCGCGCGGCATTCGCCAGCAATCCCTCCAGCCCGTCCACGGCCCGCCCGCTGTCGATGACGATCCGGCGCAGCGCCGCCGCGTCCAGATCAGGGTTCCACGCCGAGGCGAGCACCACCAGACCGGTTACATGCGGTGCGGCGAAGGACGTGCCGTGCCGCGTGCCGAAAACACCTCCCGGCAGGGTCGTCAGGATATCCTCGCCCGGCGCCGCAAGATCCACCGACACCGCGCCGCGGTTGCTGCTTTCGCGCAGTGTGTCGCCGGGCGTCGATGCCGCCACGGAGATCACGTTCTCCAGATCGAAATCCGACGGGAAATAATGGTTCGGCTCTCCGCCCTGGAGCGCGTCATTGTCCCGGCCGTCGTTGCCGGCGGCGGCCACGCAAAGAATTCCCGCGTCCCGCGCCCGCCGCACCGCCTGGAACAGCGGCGTCTCCTCGTCGCGGGTCTTCCCCGGAATGTTCGCACCCAGCGAGAGCTGGATCGTCACGACGTTCACCCCATCGGTTGTCCGGCGTTCCACCGCGTAGTCAATCGCGTCGATGATGTCCTCCACCGCGATGTTCCGCTGGCCGACGCGCAGCGGCATCAGGGCCACTTTCCAGGCCGCCCCGGCCACACCGAATCCATTGTTTCCCACCGCTCCGATGATACCCGCCACCGCCGTGCCGTGCCCGTGTGGATCGCCCGTGTCGGCATTTCCTTCGGCGAAATTCCATCCTCTCACATCATCGATAAAACCGCTGCCCGAGGTGTCGCTGCCATCCGGGGCTTCCAACGGATTGCTCCAGATATTGGGTGAAAGTTCGGGGTGGTTCGCATCGATGCCCGAGTCGACCACCGCGACCACGACGTCCTCCGATCCGGTGTTCACCGCCCACGCATGTTCGGCACCCAGATGGTCCCACGCCCACTGCTCGGCATAGCGCGGATCGTCCGGCGTGAACGCGGGGTTGAAGAGCACCGGCCAATCGACCGAAAAGCCGGTGCCCGCGAGCCGCTCCGCCACCCCAAGCTTCGCCCGCTCAAGCTCCGCCAGATTCTGGCTGACCGCTCCATTCGACACCACCCGCGCGACATGGCTCCCGGCTGACGCGCGCCGCACCCGCCAGCCCGCCTCCATGGCGATCCGATCAATCACTTCCCAGTCCGCGCCGTCGTCCGCGCGCGCGACCACCAGCCGGTCCGCCGCCATGCGCACCTCGCCGAGCACGCTCCACTCGCCAGCTACCCGATCCAGTGAAATGCGCTGAACCGCCCGCTTGCGCGCGCCGGTGTCCGTCTCCCAAAGCGTGATCCGCTCGTAAACATCGTCCCCCCCGGGCATCCGCCTCCAGGTTTCGTCCAGCAAGCGGCCGGCCGCCACGGGCACGGGTGGAACACCTGCCCCGGCGAAACCGGCCGCATGAACCCTGTCGCCCTGCGGATGCGCCCGTGCAACACCGTGCTCCGGAGCCATGGGCCGGAGCGTCAATACCAACAGCAAGACGAGCGCGATGCCCGCCGCCGCCAGCATGGCAATCCGCCGATATCGACCAGGTCGCATGGCCGTATTACTCGGGCAGCGGCAGGCGCCTTCTCGCAGCCCACATGCCCAGCCCCGCAAAGGCCAGAAGGGCGACGCCAGGTTCCGGAATGAGCGACACACTCAAGACGGGCCGCCGGTCAATCATCCCATGGTCAGCGCTCGCAAAAACAAATGAGGTGTCCGGTTCATCCGCGATGGAGGGCGGGTCATCGGGCTGAAGCCGGAACAAGACCCAATCGCCACCGCCACCGAGCCAATCCTCGTGGCGCGACCGCATGAAATCGGTGACGTCGATCTCCAGCACCCCGGTCTCCACAATACCGTCCAAGCCGCCCGCGTCGGCCCGCGCGTAGGCGGAAGATGCGAACTGCGCGCCCGCATTCGAAGCATCTTGGGAAACCGGCCCTGGCAGGTTTTCATTCCGCCCCCACGCCTCCAACGTGAATTGCGGCGAATCGCTCACGGAAAGAAGCGACAAGCGCAGCGTTGCGGATTGCAGGATGTCCGCCGCCGGATCGGTCCCGGCCAGGGAAGACAGGTCGAATTGGAAAATCGGGCGGGATTCCTGCATCGCGAAACCCGGAAAGAGCATGACCGAGGAAACCGAGAGCGTCTCATCGGCACCCGCGCCGGTCCGCGTCACGGGCGGTGTGCCGTCCGTGAATGTCTGCAGGCGGCTCTCATAGTCCTCCGGCGAACCGCCGATCTGCACCAGGACCGAGGACGCTGAGGCCGTCGCAGGAAGCAGGGCGCACAGTGCCGCGATGGTCGCAAGCCGCCAAGCACGCTCGGATGATTTCAATTTCACATTCATGGTTCCTGATGCTCTCATGGTTTCACGGCTCGTCAATGGGTTCCATTCGCACTCGCAGAAAGCGATAACCACCGTCCGGCACCGGGGTCGGGTCAATCACGGAAAGCGCGGCGGGTTCCCCGGCACCGAATTCCTCGATCACGTTCCAGTCCGGAAAGTCCGATGTCGCCTCGACAATGTATCTAACATCCTCCGCATCGGTCAGACGCCGGAAATCAATGCGCTGGAAAACATCGCCATTCTGCTGGAACGATCCGACTGCTGGAAGCAGCTCGAGATCCGGTTCCACCGGGTCCATCCCCAGCGCGTAGCGCGCGAAATTGCGCACTCCGAGACCGCCGGGGTCGGCATCCGGTCCCGACACCGCCGGATCGTTGATACCCTGAGGGTCGAATCCCGCCACCTGCCAGTAACGGAAATTCCGGTCACCGACCACCTCGACGCGCAGATACCTCGCGCTTGCCTGGGACATCGGCACCCGGTCCCGCACCGTGACCCATGCCGGGGTGCCGGGCTCGACCACCTGCAGCACCTCCCACGATTCAAGATCGCCACTGCCGGAAACCACATAGCGCACATCCGGCGCGTATTGCAGGCGCCGGAACGTGATGCCCGCGTATCGCTCGCCATCCTCTTGCTCAACGGTCGGCTCCGTTGGCGAACGCCCGCCATCGGCGTCGGCACCGAGCTCGAACGCATAGCGCATCAGCGACGGCACCCCAATGCCGCCGGGATCCGACAGCCGTTGCTCGCGCAGCCCCGCGTCCGCCAGCGCCGGATCCCCGTATGCCGACATCCAGTTGTCCCAGTCGCTGCTCATGGTGAACTGCCGGCTCACCCCGATCGCGCCGCCGACCGGATCGGTCGCCACAAGCTGGTGCTCCCCGGTGTCCCCGATCACCACCGGGTGACCCTCTAATACTCCGCCTACAAACGCGCCTGAAACCCCGCCCGCTTCCAGCCGCCCGTCGCTGATGAATTCCACCGACCCGGTAAAGTCCGACGCAATGTCGTCCTCCGCCGTGCGCGCGGTCACCCGCACCATGAACGGCTGCCCGGCCAGCCCGTCATCGACCGGGTCGAACTCGAAATAGGCCACATCCACGTCCGTCACCAGCTCGAAGATACGGGTCGCCAGGCCGGCGACCTCGAACCCGTCACCCCCCGCATCCGTCGCGACCATGGTGCCCGGCGCATCCGTGCCCGGAAAATGCGTCACCTCGAAGGAGAAACCATCCGCCGGATCCACCAGGGGCTTCCCGGCGTCGTCGAGCAGCCCGGACAGCGCGAACACACAACTGTCGGACGAACCCGAGGCGTCCCCGATGATCGCGAGGATCGGATGCCGTGCGCCGTCCGCGTTCAACACCGCGACCGACCCGGTCGCACCGGAGCTGAACGTGAAAGCCGCCTTGCGATTTGCGGAAACAAACGGCGTCACCTCCGCCGTGGTCACCTCCAGTGGCGGACCGGACACCTCGTGCAGCGTGCCGTCCGCATCGCGCACTCCCGCCCGCGCGAAAACCGTGCGTCCGCCTTCCAGCGGCCCCACGCGCACCAGCATCAGCCCGCGCCCGCCGATCATTCCCCGGAAACCAGCGGCCTGAACGCGCTGGTCCGCGTCGTCGCGGGGATTCGGCGGGGCAGCCAGCGGAAACGCCTCGCGCCGCAGCTCGGAGGTGATTTCCTCCGTCTCCGCCTCGTCCGCGAAAATCCGCAGCTCCGGCTCCCCCACGACGTCCGACTGCCAGAAAACGCTGAACTCGGAACTGCCGACATTCACCGCCATCGGCCCGGCCGACGCGGGAACCGCACACAGTCCGGCGCACACCGCCAGCGCCAGCAAAGCCCGTTGGAAACACGCTTTATTCATCCCCGCCTCCTTCCTGCCGCAGATCGCGCCCGTCGATGACATGGGAACCCGAGCTTTGCCTGCCGAGTCCCGGCCTGCCCTCGTGGCGCAGGATCGTCTCCCCGCCCGCGAGCAACACCACGCGGCGGTTGCCCGAGGACCGCAGCGAGCGCACCAGGTCCGCCCCCGATCCGTCGCCGTCGTCCACCACCACGATCAATTCCTCCTCCGGGTCCGATCGCATCCGGCCCGCACCCGGCTCGCCCGCAAGGCCGAAGCCGCCACCCTCTTCGGCGGCCGGTTTCTTCGCCGGACGCTCGATCCTCGCCTGCGGCAACAGCGCCGAGAGATCCGTCGGCTGCGCGCGCTCCCCGCCATCATCCGATGCCAGGCCGAAGCCGCCCGGCGCGGGCGCTTCCACCGGAGTGCGCACGTCGAGCACGCGCATGTCGCGCCCGGCGGACTCCACCAGGTCGCGATACGTGATCGAATCGACCGGATCGCTCACCATGCCGGTCTCGCGCGTGGTCCGGCGCGAGGCGGATTCCCAGGCGGCGAATCCGCCGCGAAGCCAGCGGATGTCGCTCCGCCCGGTATCCTCGCGCACCTGTTCGGCCACTTTGCGCGCATTGACGCGCCCGAGACCGTCGCCGTAGAACACGAGCGCGCGCGAGGACGGCAGCCGCCGCGAGTCGAGTCCGCGCACCGGCATGTTCATCGCGCCGGGGATGTGGCCCTGCCCGAACCGCACGCTTGAGCGCACGTCGATCAGCGCGGGCGATTCACCTTCGCTTATCTTGTCCTGCAGTTCGGCCGCGGTCATGCCCTGCGCCGCGAAGAGCGCCGGACTTGCCAGAAGCGTTGCAATGGCCGCCGCCACGGCGGTGGATCGGTTTCGGAGTTTGGTCATCATGGTTGATTGTTTCATTCGGGTTTCCATTCGCCCACCGGGGTGTTCATTTCGATCAGCAGCAGGGCCGCCTCCGGGATGGCGAAGTCGGGGCCGATCATGTTGCCGTCCTCCACCTTCACGGCGAGCCAGCGCCCGGTGGAGGCATCCAGCATGCGCAGCGCCCCGACGTGTTCGGAGCCGAGCTGGTCCACCAGATCGCTCGCGCGGAATCCGCCCGGGAATCCCGTGCGGCTCACGACGTTCACGCCGGCCTCGAGGTCGATCGGCCAGCCACCGGCCGCGCCCAGATCAACCAGCCGTTGGTCGCCGAAGCGAACCCACAGGAAATCGCCCGCCTCCAGCGGGAAGTCCGAGCCACCGGCAGCCGCGCCATTCCAGGCGGCCGTTTCCAACACCGGCTCCGGCACCAGGCTGGTGTAACGGCCCACTTCTTCGATCCCCGCCGCCTCGTGCCATTGCTCGAGGAGCGGAAACGCGCTGGGGAAGCGATCCGCCAGATCCGGCGTCACCACGATCGCGTTGTGATCGGCGAAGGCGGCCTGCAGTGCGGGCAATCGAGCCGCGAGGATCTCGCGCCCGCCGCCGGTGGTTTCCAGCCACACGAAGTGGCCGGCCGCGATGCCGGGATTGGATTTCGCCGTTGGTGCGTTGGTCAACGGTGCCGACGCACCGGATTCCAAATGGCGCAAGCGGTAGTTCGCGGTATCGACCCCGGCGCCGTCCTCCTCGGTGACCATCCAGTGGCCATCCAGGTAGGGCAGCGCCTCGTTCTCCGGCGTGTCGGTGAGCCGCAACTCGCTCTCGCGCAGAAAATCATAACCGTAGATGTCCAGCACGCCGCCGCGGGTATCCTGCCACACGACGCGGTGGCCCGCGATCGCGGGATGGAACTGGCCCTCGATGCGCTCGGTGAGACGGCGCCTTTCGCCGGTCTCGAGGTCGGCAAAATAAATTTCGCCCGGCCCAACGTCGCGCTGGTCGCGCCACACCAATCTTCCGCCCTGCAGCGAGGCCTCCAACTGGTCCATCGGCCCCGGATCCACTGGAAACGAATCGCCGGAATCCAGATCATGCGCGACCAATTGCCAGGGCGCGTCCGGATCGGCGAAATCGCGTTCGCGCCACACCACCCAGCCGCCATCCACCACGGGGCGGCTCTGGTGCAGGCCGGTCGAATCGGTCAGGCGCTGCGGCACCGCTCCCGCATCCTCAAGATCGAGCGACCACACGTCCCACGCGCCACCCGAATTGCGGCCCTGCCACACGACGTGGCGGCCGTCGGTATGCGGCCTCGTCTGGTCGCGGCCGGCCTGCGTCACCTTCACAACCTCCGAATCCGGACCGGCCAAGTTTCGCGCGCGGATGTTCCACGGGCCGTCGGCACGGTCCTGCCACACCACCCAGTCGCCGCGAGCGTGCGGGCGATCCGGCGCGGTGCCGGAGGATGCCAGCACCTCGGGGCGCTCGGCAAGGTTCCTCACCTCGACCAGACGGGTCGCGTAGCGGTTGCGGCCGAGTTCGTCGCCCACCACCACTTTCACGGTGTACCAGCCGGATGGCACCGGGCGCTCGTCGTCGTCGAGCCCGTCCCAAACGACCGCCACGTCCTCCGGATCAATCTCGCCAAGATCGATCGTCCGCACCCGGTCGAGTACGGAGAGTTCGGAGCCATACATGGGATCCGCAAGAAACGACAAGCGGCTCGGCGAGTCCGTATCCTGCCACACGCCACCGATGCGGCCGACCAGATCGAACTCGCGCTCCCCGGTCGGTATCGCATCCAGCGCAACCGGCACCGACGGGTCTTCCTCCGGGCGGAAGAAGCTCCCGTCCAGCGTCCACCGGTATGATTCAAGGCCGGGCGCAGAAACGAAAATCTCGGCCGCGGTCTCGCGCAGCGGCAGCGGCGGCAGCCCGTCGAGCGCGAACGCCGGGAATCCGCCTTCGACCGTCCATTCCACACCCAGGATGAATTCCTCCGGTACATCCGCGGGATCCATGCCCGCGTTGCCGTAAGTGCCGAAGCGGGAACGGGCGATGACCTCCAGCTCGACCCCGCCGGAAAGCCCTTCCAGCGAGATCGGCTCCGCGACACCGGTTTCCGCGGACCACGGGCCTCCATTCAAACGGTAGCGGTAGTAATCGACATGATCGCCGGATACCACCAGCTCGGCGGAGCCCGATCCTGTCGGCGAAAGCGGCACACCCGAGAGCCGCGGCCAGGCCACTACCCCCTGATACACCGCCACCTCACCGAGCGCCGGGAACGGCGAGGGAACCGCCGTGAATCCCAAATCGGCCTCGGACTCACGCACCGACAGCGTCTCGCCCGCCTGAACGAGCTGGATCTCGTCCGCACCGGAAAGGTCGAAGACGGGCGGCTCGTCGGACAAGACCACGATCTGGGTGTTCTGGTCCTCCTCGTTGCCCGCCGCGTCCACCGAATAATACGTCACGGTATAGGTGCCGGGCTCGTTCAATTGGAATGGAAGCCCCGGCAGGAACTCCTCGTCGTCGTCGAGTTTGTAGAAGATGCTCACCGGGCTTTCGTCCTCGGCCAGGAAGTAGATCTGGGTGTCACGCGTGAGATACACCGTCGCGCCGACCCGGGTGTGATCGCCGGCAAAAGCGATTTCGGTGACGGGTGGGGTGGTGTCCTCAACCGGGGTCTCATATTGAACGGTGTATTCGTAGTATGTTCCGTCTTCCACGAGATCGAAGATGTGCAGGCGGTCGAGGCGGCGGTTCGTGGGATCTTCGTAACGCAGGCTGGTCCACGCGTTGCGCGGGTGGATCACCTTGCCGTCGGACCGGGTCACCCGCTCGATCTCATACCGGCCCTGGGCCGGATCCTCCACCCGGATGTATCCCCAACCCTCGAAATTCGAGTCCACTCCAATCAAGACCTCCAGGTCGCCGGACAGTCCCTCGCTCAAAACCTCCGCCTGGCTCAGGTGATTCACCGGCAGGATGTTGCCCTCGCTTTCGTAGAGCGCGTCGGGGATCAGATCCTCGTTGCGGTCGGTCACCGCCAGGAAGTCGAGGATGTCGTCGCGCCCGGGCTGGTCGTTGAGAACCTCGCGGGCGAAAAAATGGGCGTCGAGCGAGGCAATCACCGAGGTTTCATCACCACCGAGGTCCGATGCATGGCTGTAGCTCGCGTTGAAATCGATGAACTCGCCGGACAGCGTGGTGATCATGTCCCAAGCGCCCTTTTTCGTCTGCCCGGGCTCCAGGTCGCCGAGGTTTACCAGCAGGCTGGCGCGGTCCAGTTCGGAATCCATCACCCGCGCGCCCAGCAACTGCGCCACCAACCGCAAACCCTGCAGGTTTTCCACAATCTCGGGCTGCTGCGAATCAATCTGAAGATCCCGCGCGGTACCGAAGCCGGAATTCGTCACCAACACACCCAGCGTGAACGGCACCGGGGCCTCCACCGTCTCGGTGAAGGGATTGTTCGCCTGCACATCGCGCGGCAGGAAGTAGGTGATTTCCAGTTGCGGCTCGGGCCGCACGGTGATGTCCGAAGGAATCACCAGCATGTTCTCCTCGGGAATCTCAGCGCCGCCGAGTTTCCCGCCGAGGCGCGCGCCAACCTGATAGACCTTGCCCCGCGGATCCTCCCCGCCAGCGAGGATCTTCGGAATAATGAACCACCGCACCACCGCCGTTCGCGTCGGCTGGATCACTCCGCTGCCGTCCACGGAACTCACCGACTCGATCTGCGGCTGCCGCACGAAAAACAGGTCCGACGCGTCCTCACCCGGATTCTCGGGATCCTCGAAGGTCAGCTCCGCTAGAAAGTCGGTGATCGCGTCCTCGCCGTCGTTGTTCGTCACCGTCAGCGTCGCCTCGAAGCCGATGCGCTCGAGCGTCAGCTCCTGCTCGATCTCGATCTTCACCCGCGCGCACCATCCTTGGAATTGTTGTTGGGCATGCAGTGCCACGGAGCAGGCACACAGCAAACCCACGGTGAGTGCGGCCCGGAGGCATCCGGAAATCCGTGCGAACAGCGGTTGGATCGGCTTCGGCTGTGTCATCGTCATGGCTGATGGATTTCTTCTGAATGCGTTGTTCATTTCGTAATCACCTCCCTGGCGTTGTTGAGATCGATAAAGGCGCCGCCGCAGACGTCTTCGGCCAGCACGCCGTTGCTGAAGAATCCGCTGACGCCCCGGAGCTGGAAGTTGTGAACCTCATGGCTCCCGGGAACCGGCTCGATGGAGTCGATCACCCAGTGGCCGCCACCCTCGGCGGCAAGGTGGTCGCCCTCCTCAAGGTTGCTCACATGCGTCCAGCCGTTGCCATCGTGCCAGAGGCGGTGCGGGCCGGTCACTTCGAGTTCGCGAGCTTCCCGCCTGCCATCGAAACAACGGAGGCGGAGGACGTGGAGATCGTCGGATTCCAACTTGTAAACGTGGGAGATTTCGGCGGTGTCAGTCTCCCGTTCGCCGACGCGGAGGCGGTCGCCGGGGCGCAACTCCCCGATCGGCCGCATGCTGCCGTCCGCAAGGGTGACAGGGGTGCCGGGTGTGAAACAACCACGTCCGCCGCGGTTAAGACTGGGGCGGGTGCCGGGTTCACCACGGCTTGATCTACCTGGGTCGCCCGACGGCGAGGATCCGAATGAAATTTCAAAGCATTGAATGAACGAGGCTGCAACATCAAGAATTCCGCCAAGTGATGAGACGGCGGAGAATGCACTTGCCGAAGCCAGTGCTGCCGCAGCGGCGGTGCTCGAAACGCCGCTTACGGAGCCGTATTCCCCCTTGGCTGCCAGTTCGGCGATGGCTTGTACGCCGTCGCGGAATTCCTCTATCGATTGGGCGTCGGAACAAGCCAGCCCACCGGGACTCAGGTCGAACGCGCTCTGCATGAGATCCCCACCGTTGTCAAAAG
>SLAV01000310.1 GCA_007126655.1 Haloferula sp.
GAAGACTATCCGGTGGCCGAGCTGCTCGCCATCGCCAAACACGCCTCCCTCGGCGAGCCGGACCACGCGCATCGATATCTCCGCTACCTTTCGCACGACCACCCCGTGGCCCGCTATCACGGTGCATACGGATTGTTCCTCACCCGCCACGATCACCCCGCCGTGCGCGACGGCCTGCGCGAAATGGCCGCCGGAGACCCCATGGTCGCCAACCGCATCATGGCCGCCCAGGCGCTCGGCTTCTGCGGCGACGCCGATACCGCCTACCAGACGCTGCGCAAGGAAATGGAGGCCACACGCGATGGATACGTCTTTTTCTACGCTCTCAACGCGCTTCAATACGCCCATCTCGACGATCGCCTGATTCTCGATGAATGGAAGGCTTTCGGGAAACTGGATTTCCCCGATAGTGCGGACGCCTTCGGCCCGCAGATGGTGGACCGCATCGTTGAAGATGCCATCGCACTCTACCCGGAACGGCGCGCCGTCGATTGATGTATCAATGGTTACCAAAACAAAAAACCAAAGAACCTTCTTGATGTCTCACATCTTCGGCATATGCTTGACCTATGTCAAAGCAAGCTTTGCCCTCAGAACCCCATGCACGCCGGGCTTCGGTTTTTCGCAACGGCCGTAATCAGGCCGTGCGCATCCCGCGCGATTTTGAATTCAAGGCGGATGAGGTGATGGTGGTCAAGGAAGGCAATCGGCTCATTTTGGAGCCGATTGATCGAGAACCCTCGCTCATTGAATTGTTGGCCACTCTCGAACCCTTGGATGAAACATTTCCAAACGTCGATGAAGGTCTGGTCAAGTTGGATGAACCCGGAATCTAACATCCGATCATGGCTTTGACCCACATGCTGGACACCAACATCGTATCCGACCTGATCCGAAATCCTTCAGGAATCGTCCGGGACCGCATCCGCATGGTGGGCGAAACCTCCGTGTGCGTGAGCATCATCGTCGCTGCGGAAATTCGCTTCGGCTGCGCCAAAAAACAATCGGAACGGCTGAGCCGTCAGGCCGAAGCGATTCTCGGTGTGCTTCCCGTGATGCCCGTCGATCAACCTGTCGATAAGGAATATGCCATGATCCGCGCGGATCTTGAATCACGCGGCCAGCCCATCGGCCCCAATGACATGCTCATTGCCGCACACGCCAAGGTTTTGGGCCTCGTATTCGTGACCGACAACATCGACGAGTTCAACCGCATCCCAGGACTTCAGATTCTAAATTGGCTCACAAAATAACTTACCATCCATCAGATTTCTGACAAAAAGATGGATGAGAAAAAAAAACTTGGAAATGTCGTATTATCCCAAACGCACTTATCACAACCATTTTTTTGCCCCACATCTTTTTTCCAAAATGAACCTCTCCAAGTCCCTACCCTTCATCTTCGGCCTCATCGCCGCGATTTTCCCGATCATCACTGTCGGCGCGGAAAAACCCAACATTCTCATCATCTACGCCGACGACCTCGGCTACGGCGATTTCAGCGCGCAAAACCCCGAAAGCAAAATCCCCACCCCCAACCTCGACCGCCTCGCCGAAGGCGGCGTCCGCTTCACCGACGCCCACAGCTCGTCCGGCGTCTGCACCCCCAGCCGATACGCCCTGCTCACCGGGCGTTACCACTGGCGACAGGGGCACGGCATCGTCGGCAGCCACCAGGGTCCGTGGTTTGACGAGGGCCGTTACACCCTCGCCGACATGCTCAAGGAGCAGGGCTACCACACCGCCTGCATCGGCAAATGGCACCTCGGCTGGGACTGGCGGGCCATCCGCAACCCCGATGCCGACCGCCTCGCCCCCGACGGCCACGATTGGTCGAAACCCATCCCCGGCGGGCCGCTCGAACGTGGATTCGACTACTACTTCGGCGACGACGTGCCGAATTTCCCGCCCTACGCCTGGATCGAAAACGACCGCATCCTCACCGCGCCCAGCGTCCCCTTCACCCCGATCCCCGAACCCCAGCCCGGCGACGAGGGCGGCGAGCGCATGCAGGGCCACGATTGCCGCCCGGGTGCCATGGTCGAGGGTTGGCGGCTTGATGCGGTGCCACCGCGCCTCGCCGAACGCGTCGTCGAATGGATCGCCGAACAAAAGGAATCCGACCGCCCCTTCTTCCTCTACTGGTCATGGAACGGGCCGCACACCCCCATCGTGCCATTGCCCGAATTCCAGGGAAAAACCGACGCCGGCCCCTACGGCGACTTCGTCTTCCAACACGACCATCATCTCGGCCGGGTGCTCGATGCCCTCGAAAAGCACGGCTTCGCCGAAAACACCCTCGTCATCTTCACCTCCGACAACGGCCCCGAGGACATCGCCTACGCCCGCATCCGCAACCACGGTCACAAGAGCAGCGGTCCGCTGCGCGGCGTAAAGCGCGACATCTGGGAAGGCGGCCACCGCGTTCCCTTCGTCGTCCGCTGGCCCGCCGCCATCGAGGGCGGCCAGGTCAACGACGGACTCGTCGGCCAGATCGACATCATGGCCACCCTCGCCGCCCTCACCGGAGCCGAACTCCCGCCCGGTGCCGCCGACGACAGCTACGACCTCCTCCCCATGTGGACGCGCGGCGAGCCCGGTCCCCGCACCACCATGGTCCACAACACCGGGCCGCGCGGCTTCGCTCTCCGCCACGACGGCTGGCTTCTCATCGACGCCCCCACCGGAGGCGTCAGCAACGTGCCAGACTGGTTTGACAAGAATTTCGGCTACGAGCCAAACCCCCATCCCGGCGAACTCTACCACCTCGCCGAAGACCTCGCACAAAGGAACAACCTCTGGGCCGACCACCCGGATCGCGTTGAGGAAATGAGGAAAATCCTCGGCGAAATCCGCGCTTCCGGCCAGGTGCGCTGAACCGCCACGAAAACCCAATCAACCATCATGAAGACCATCCTCTCCATCGGCTTGTCCCTCTGCCTGCCCCTGGCGGCCTTCGCCTCCGCCGCCGATCAGACCAACATCATCATCATCTTCACCGACGACCAGGGCTACGCCGACGTCGGCTGCTTCGGCGCCGAGGGATTTGAAACCCCGCACCTCGACCGCATGGCCGCCGAAGGCCGCAAGTTCACCAACTTCCACGTCGCCCAGGCCGTCTGCTCCGCCTCGCGCGCCGCGCTCCTCACCGGCTGCTACCCCAACCGCATCGGCATCCACGGCGCGCTCGGCCCCAACGCGCGCACCGGGCTCTCCACAGAGGAAACCACCATCGCCGATCTCCTCAAAGCCAAGGGCTACGCCACCTGCGCCATCGGCAAATGGCATCTCGGCCATCACCCCGAATTCCTGCCACTCCGCCACGGCTTCGACGAATTCCTCGGAATTCCCTACTCCAACGACATGTGGCCGCTCCACCCCGACATGGACAAACTCGCGCCCAGTGTCGCCGCACGCCGGAGCGCCTTTCCGCCCCTGCCCATGATCGAGGACGACGGCATCGCCAACCCGGAAATCACCGCCGCCGATCAGGCGCAATTCACAACCGTCTTCACCGAACGCGCCGTCTCGTTCATCGAGCGCCACAAGGACGAACCGTTCTTCATCTACCTCGCCCACCCGATGCCCCACGTCCCGCTCTACGTCAGCGAGAAATTCGAGGGCAAATCCGAACAAGGCCTCTACGGCGACGTCATCATGGAAATCGACTGGTCGGTCGGCCAGATCCTCGAAGCCCTCGAAACACACGGCCTGGTGGACAACACATGGGTCGTCTTCACCTCCGACAACGGCCCGTGGCTCAGCTACGGCGACCATGGCGGCTCCGCCAAACCCCTCCGCGAAGGCAAGGGCACCGCATGGGAAGGCGGCACCCGCGTCCCCTGCATCATGCGCTGGCCGGGGAAAATCCCGGCGGGCACCACCAGCGACGACATGCTCATGACCATCGACCTCCTGCCCACCATCGCCAAAACCATCGGCGCCGACCTGCCCGAGCTGCCCATCGACGGCCGCGATGTCCGCCCGCTCCTCTTCGACGAACCCGGCGCGCGCAACCCGCACGACCACTACTTTTTCTATTACAACCGCAACGAACTCCACGCCGTCACCACCGCCGATGGCAAATGGAAACTCTATCTCCCCCACTCATACCGCACCCTCGCCGGCCGCCCCGGCGGCACCGACGGCCTGCCCGCCAGCTATCAAATGCGCCGGATCACCGCCCCCGAACTCTACCACCTCAAGGATGACATCTCCGAAACCACCGACGTCGCCGCCGACTACCCGGAGGTCGTCCAACAACTGCTCGAAGCCGCCGACCACATCCGCGCCGACCTCGGCGACGCCCTCACCGGGAAACCCGCCACCCGCGCCCGCCAACCCGGACGCCTGGAATGAAACCCCCGCGACCAGGGCATCGAAACCGAACGAAACGCGGAAGTCGCGAGCGTTGATATCCCCACCAAACCCACACATCCCATGAAAGCCCCCGCCCTCGCCACCGTCATCGCCTGCGCATTCCTATGCGCGACCGCCGCCGCGGAACCCGCCCAGCCCAATATTATCCTCATCGTCACCGACGACCAGGGCTACGCCGACGCCGGCTTCCGCAACCCCGGGGTCCACACCCCGAACCTCGACAAACTCGTCGCCTCCGGCGTCGAACTCACCCGGTTCTACGCCGCCCCCGTCTGTTCTCCGACCCGTGCCGGATTGCTCACCGGACTCTACCCAGTCCGCTTCGGCATGCAGCGCGCCGTCAACCGCCCGCACTCCGAGGTGGGCCTGCCGGAGGATCTCGTCACCCTCCCCGAAGCCCTCGGCGCGGCCGGATACCGCGAGCGCCACATGATCGGCAAATGGCACCTCGGCAACATGCGCCGGGCGCAACTGCCGATGAACCACGGCTTCACCCACCAATACGGCCCGTATTGCAGCGGCATCGATTATTTCGACCACACCCGCCTCGGCGAGCGCGATTTCCACCGCAACCAGCGCCCCGTCCGCGAGGACGGCTACTACACCGACCTGCTCTCCGACGAGGTCGTCCGCATCATCGACGAACACGATGGCGACGACCCGTTTTTCATCTACCTCCCGCACGGCGCGCCGCACACCCCCTTGCAGGCCCCGGAGGAGGAAATCGAGCGCTACAGCCATCTGCCCCGGCAGCGCGCCACCTTCCTGGCCATGATCACCATCATCGATCACGGGCTGGGCCGGATCTTCGAGGCGCTCGAGCGCAAGGGCATCACCGACGACACCCTCATCGTCTTCTTCAGCGACAACGGAGGCTCCCGCTTCGGCGACAACAGCCCGCTCAGGGGCGCCAAGGGCAGCCTCCACGAGGGCGGCATCCGCGTCCTCGCCGCCGCAAGCTGGCCCGCCCGCATCCCCGCCGGCGAGGTCCGCGAAATCCCGGGCTCCTACATCGACATCATGCCCACCCTGCTCGACGCCGCCGGCGCGCCCGCCGACGCGGACGTGCAGCTCGACGGCCGCAGCCTCCTGCCCGACTGGACCGGCAGGCCCGCCTCAGAACCACCCGCATTCGAACTCTTCAGCTTCTACCAGACCCGCCGCCCCAATGGTGAATCGCTCTCCCTGATCGAAGGCGACTGGAAGCTCCACCGCCAGGGCCCGCCCATCCTCGACGGCCCGCGCGCCGACAACGCCGAAATCCGGCTCTACCACCTCGGCCGGGACATCGGCGAGGAAAACGACCTCGCCAACGAACACCCCGATCGCGTCGAGGCCATGCTCGATAAGCTGGTGGACTTCCGCAAACTCCGACCATACGGTGGCGTCCCCCCAATGATCGATCCCGAGCCAGACGGCTGGAAACCATTCCCGAACTGGGACCCCGTCGAATAGCCCCGTCATTTTCCCGCACCAGACCCCACACCGCACGAAGCCCGAAAAAACCCAAAAACGTAGGCCCATTCGTGAGAATGGGGAGTGTGCACCCCGCCCGCCCAAACGCCCCCCAACCGAACCGCGGTTGCAATCCCGACCGCCCGTGCGAGGGATCGCCATGTTGAGAAAACTCCTCGCCCCGTTCGCCCCCGCGTCCCCCGCCGCCGAGGACGCCGCCGACCTGCGGACCATCCCGTTCCGCGACGCGGATGGCCGGGAGCGCACGCTGGCGGAATTCGCCGGGCGGGTCGTCCTCATCGTCAACGTCGCCTCGAAATGCGGCTTCACCCGGCAATACGACGGCCTCGAGGCCCTCTACCGCAAACACAAGGACGAAGGCCTCGTCATCCTCGCCTTCCCGTGCAACGACTTCGGCGGCCAGGAACCCGGAAGCCTCGACGAAATCCGCGAGTTCTGCCGCGTCAACCACGGCGTCACCTTCCCGGTCATGGACAAGATCACCATCCGCGGCCGCGCCAAACACCCGCTCTACGCCGCCATGCCCGGGCGCGTCATGTGGAACTTCGCCAAACATCTCGTCGGCCGCGACGGCAGGCACCTCGCCTTCTTCGGCTCCCGCACCCGCCCCGACGCCCCCGCCCTCGCCCACGCCATCACCACCGCCCTCCGAACTGGTCTGTTACCGGAGCCCCCGGCTCCGGTAAAGTAGAAGGTGCCTCCGGCTCCTTGCTTCCGCGGGGAAAAAGATTGTCCCATCGTTGTCCGCCCATCGGCGGTTGGTGCTCCTGACTAACTTCCCCGTAGCAGGAGTCTCTGACTCCTTCTTTCTCGGGTGAAAGTTCGTCCCGCCATTGTCAGCCCATCGGCGGTGCGAACTCCCTACGAACTTACCGGAAAATGGCCACAAAAAGCACAAGGACCACAAAAGAAGAAAAAATCGCAATCTCCTGATTTTGTGAATTTTGTGCCTCTTGTGGCCAACCTGGAATCGGTTTTTCATGGTTGGCTGCGGGGTTGTCCGCCCATCGGCGGTTGGTGCTCTTGTGGTGGATGAAAATAAAAAATCTGAGTAATCTGCGTAATCTGTGGTTCAAAATCCCGTTTCCAAGTAAGGCCCCGATTCAAATGCAGGTGTCCATCCCCCACCCCGCCTTGCACGCCCCGCCCGCATCGCATAAAAACCACCTTGTGGAGCCGATCCGTTACTTCAACCGCCACACCCGCGAGATGGAAACCGAGCGCGTCTATGGCGGGGCCTTCCTCAAATGGGCCTACGGCAACCCCCTCGGCAGGGCCGCGGTCCACGCCCTCGTCAAGCGCCGCGTCTTCTCCGCTTGGTATGGCCGCCGCATGGACCGACCGTCCTCCGCAGCCAGGATCGCCCCGTTCATCCGCAAATACGGCCTCGATCCCGGCGAATTCGCCGATCCGCCGGAGTCATTCGCCAGCTTCAACGAATTCTTCTCCCGCCGACTCAGGCCCGGCGCGCGCGCCGTCCACGACGACCCCGCCTCCGCCGTCTTCCCCGCCGATGGTCGCCACCTCGGCTTCCAGCGCGCGTCCGAAATCTCGTCCGTCTTCGTCAAGGGCCAGCGCTTCGACCTGCCGGGCCTCCTCGGCGACGCCGCGCTCGCCGCCCGCTTCGCCGACGGCCCGCTCGTCCTCTCCCGCCTCTGCCCGGTCGATTACCACCGCTTCCACTTCCCGCTCGCCGGCACCCCCGGCGAGACGCGCGGCCTTCCCGGCCCGTTGTTCTCCGTCTCGCCCATCGCCCTGCGCCGTTCACTCGGATACCTCTGGACCAACAAGCGCACAGTCACCCTGCTCGAGGCCGGCCGCTTCGGCACGGTCGCCCTGATCGAGGTCGGAGCCACCTGCGTCGGCTCCATCCGCCAGACCTACACCCCCGGCGCGCCCGTCGAAAAAGGCGGCGAAA
>SLAV01000095.1 GCA_007126655.1 Haloferula sp.
GAAGGCCGGGCCCTCGCGTGTCGTTTCCGGCGCCCCCGCCGGAAACAAGGCCTCTCAGTCCAAATAAAACCCCAATCCAGCCTTCAACCCGGCAAGCCCGCGGGCGGATTGTAAGCGTCACAAATTCCCCCTCATGACGCAGGCACACGGGGAGGCACACGGGGCGGCCGCGGGCGGGCGATTCATCATGCGGCACCCTCGCTCGCATCGTTCTTGCGCGAGGTGGCAATGGCGGCGGGCGTCAATTCGGGGATCGTCGAGCACGCCGTTGAGGCCGCTGCCCTGTGGCGGGGTGCCGATGGTGAGCTTGGAGAGGTTGTGGAATGGGACACCGGTGATCTGTGAAAGCCGGTGGCGGATGATGTTCTCGCCCTTGGTCTTGAGTTTGGCGTGCTCGGCAAGAACCTTGGGCTTCGTCGGAAGGAGGATGCAGTCGAAGCGCCGGAGGGCCGCTCGCTGAGGTCTTTTTTGTTCATTCGAGTGATGGAATCACTTGCGTCTTTAGAAAAGCGGATGAAGCCGTCGTTGTGAACCTCAAAGGCCGGGTTTTTGCCTAGGCGCTTGGCTTGGGATTAGGCAGGGATTGGAAAGATTGAGAAAAATTCCGCGCCAGACAAGGAAGCGCAAAATGCCCGGTTAACCCCGCCGTGAAAAACCGCGAGACCGGCCATCTTAACCAACCGGCACCCCATCACTCCGCATCCGCACCGCCGAAAGCCCCGCAGATTGGCAGATCGCCCGCGCCATGCTTGATGACGAACACCTGCTGGGGCCGGGCATGAGGCGGGAGACCGCCTCTGGCAGTTCGAGCGGTTCCAACATGCGGAGCTGCCGGAGGGCTGAGCCGGTGATTTCCGCAACCGACCGCCCGGACCATCAGCGGGTGGCACCTCGTTCGGCGCGCCGCATCTGGCGTTCGAGCCGGCGTTCGAGGGTTTCGGCGCGCGATTCGTCGCCGATCCGGCGGTAGTAGCTGACGATCATGCGGAAGATGGAGACCTCGGTGTTGGCGCGGAACCATTCGGTGGAGCCGGTGGCGATGACGCGGTTGAAGGCGAGTTCGATGTCGCGCACGGCGTGGCGGGCGTGTTCGGGGTCGTCCTTGACGTATCCGAAGTAATCCTCGGCCATCGTCCTGAACCCGGTGACGTTGTCGCCATGGTTGCGGAGGGCGCTGCTGTAGAGGCGGCGGATGTTCAGGAGCGCGTCGTCGCCGCCGTTGGTGACGATGAGGTCGGCCTCGCGCTTGAGGGACGCGGCGATGAGGTCGCGTTGTTCACCGGCCCTGCGTTCGATTCTGCGGCGTTCGCGCAGGAGGGTGCGGCGGGCCTCGGCCTGATCGATGTGGGGGAAGATGAATTCGTCTTCGGCCCGGCTGGCGAGCGCGCCCATGCGCGGGTTGTCGCGGAAGCGGGCCTTCATTTCGCTGACGAATCGGGACCACATGTCAACGATGGCGCGGTCGCCGGGGTCCTCCGCCTCGCGGGTGCGGGTGGCGAGCAGGTCGTGGAGGCGCTGCCATGTGTCGGGGACGTTGCGTCCGCGGGTATTGGCCTCACGGACGGCGGACTCAACGAGCGCGTCGTCGCCAGTGGTTTCCGCGATGAGGTCGGCGATCCAGTGGTAGCGGAAGACGCCGGCGAGGGTGGCGGTGTCGCGGAATTCGCGCTCGTTCCAGAGCCAGATCTCCTGCTCGCTGATGTGGCCTCGCGTTTGCGGATGGCGGGCGCGCCCGTCGGAGGTCCCGCCGATGCGGCCGGTCATGGTGCACCATTCGTCGGGCCGGAGCTTGAGGGCGGCCCAGGCATGGGGGCCGAGGTCGGTCTCGCCGGAGAGGCCGACGGCGGGGATGCCGTGGGCGCGTGCGGTGTTGACGCAGAAGTAGGTCTGGTCGCGGCAGACGCCGCCGTGTTCGAGGATTTCGGCGAAGGTGTATTCCTCGTAGGGGTTTTCGTTGCTGACGGCGCGCTCCATGAGGTATTCGACCATGCCGAACGCCTGACCCCAGCGGTTGCGGCGGAGGCGCATGTTGGCGACGGCCCAGTCGAGTTCTTCGGTGGCGACCGGTGCGCAGACGACCCAGACGAGGTCGCGCGCGGACATGCGATCGACGGGTGCGGCGAGGCGGTTTGCATCGTTCCGGTCGGCGAACCAGAGAAAGCGTTCGAGCGGGTCGATGCGGACGCGGGCGTCGTAGCCTGCGGATCGCGGCGGGTGTTGGACGCGCAGCTCGCGGTCGAAGACAAGGGCGCAGGCGATGGCGAGGGTGGCGTATGCTTGAAAGCGTTCCGGGTCGCCATACCACAGGTCGTGGAGGATGCCGACGGCGCTTGGCAGGTCGTTTTCCGGTTTTACGGCGAGGAGCCATTCGAGCATGACGTCGTGATCGGTCATGAACCAGCCGAGGAGCGGGCTTGCATCGCGGTCTCCGGAGCGGATGGCATTGACGGGCATGCGGTTGAGGACGCTCCAGCGCAGGAACGCATGGACGAAAACCTCCTCCTGCCAGAGCGGGTCGAACCCGTTGCGGTGGAGGTCGTCGCGGACGTGTCGGAGGGCTTTTTCGAGCGAGGTGGTGAGGAGCAGGTGGTATGAGTCCCAGGCATTGTGTTCCACGGCCTTGGCGAGCAGGGCGGCATCGCGTTCGCGGGAGGCGGTGCTGGCGGCCTGAAGGCCGAGGAGCAACAGGGGTTCTTCATCGGAGAAAAGGCCGGTGTCGGAGCTGTCGTAATCGACAGCGGGGGAATCGTCGGATGTGTCGTCGGATGAGGCGGCGACGGGCGCAGCGGATTCGCTGGCGTGATCTTCCGGCGGGGTGGCGGCGGCGAGGGCCGGCTCGGGAGCGGGTTGTTCCGCCTCGGGTTCGGAAGCGGGATTTTTGGCGGTAGGTTCGGCGGTGGATTCGGGTGCCGGGGCGGCGGGCTGCGCGGGTGCGGCGGGTGTGTCCGGCGCTTCGGCCACGCTTTCGGCGGGTTCCGGGGATTGGCCGGGATTCGAGATGATGAGCCAGACGCAAAGGACGCTGATGATGCCGGTGATGACGGCCATGGTGATGACGGGGCCCTGGTTTTTCGGGGGTGTGGCCGGGGAGATGGATCGCGAGGGTGGCATGGCTTGTGTGAAGATGGTGGATCTTCGGCACGGATTCAACTCCGGAGTTCGCGAGCGGGTTGCGAGGTTTCGCCGCGGTTGAGACGGGAGAGCTGGCGGTAGGCATCGGCGCGGGGGTCGGTGGGCTGGATGCGGAGGTGGAGGCGGCCCTGGCGGTGGTGGTCGTGCATGCGGGTGTGGAGGCGTTTTTCGCATTGGGATATGCGGCGGCCGCCGAGGCGGAGGGCGACGAGGATGAGGGCGATGAGGAATGACGGGATGAGGGAGAGGATGACGGCGGTGAACCAGAATCCGGCACCGGGGGACGGGTAGGTGGCGAGGTTTTCGGGGGTCCATGCGCCGGTGAGGGATCGGAGCGAGGCGGGGAGGTATTGGCCGTAGGTCTGGGCGAGCGGGCCGGCGAAGAGGAGCCAGAAGAGGAGGGTGCCGAGGAGGGAGGCGAGGGTGATGAGGGTGGCTCCCCTGGTGGCGGCGGGGCGGATGGCATCGGCCTGGGCGGTTTTCCAGAGGGCGGCGAGTTCTTCGGTGCCATGGATGTGGAATTCGCTGATGGATTCGGTGGCCTCGTGGGTTTTGGGAGCCTCGGTAGTGGCGGGGGCGTCGGCTTTGTCGAGGGCGGCGGTGAAGCCTTGCCAGGGGGCGGCGAGGTGGTTGCGGACGAGGGTGCGGAGCGAGGCGTCCATGGAGGTGCGGTGGGATTTTTCGGCCTGGATTTCCTCGGTGCGGCTGCGGGCGGCTCCGGCGACGGTGAGGAGGGCGGAGGGGATGCTGCCGGTGGCTCCAAGGATGAGGCGGTCCCAGAGGCCGGTGGTGAGGCAGAGCAGGCCGGTGAGGGTGCGGAACGGGAATGCGGCGGCGGGGACGCGCTCCATGAGGGTGGAGCGGAGGTCCATGCGGATGAGGGCGCGGATGCGGCGCTGGTCGGCGAGGAGGTGGTCGATGATGTGGCGGGGGATGGCGTCGATGGCGGATTCGAGTTCGCGGTAGCGCTCGGTGAGGAGCGGGGTGTCGAAGGTGCGGGCGAGCGGGCGGATGGCGTCGATGAAGGCGGCCCATGAGGATTCGAGTTCGGCGAGGCGGTCGGGCGAGGTGGCCTGGTGGGCGTCGAGGAAAGCGCGGAGGCGTTGGGTGAGGGCGGATCGGACGGTGGCGAGGGCGGCCTGGCGGTCGCCCATGGCGTCGAGGTGGGGGAGGAAGAGGGGTTCGTCGATTTGGATGCCGGGCAGGTGGGCCTGGAGGTCGGGGAGGTGGTCGCGGGACCAGGTTTCGAGGAGGTCGGGGAGGTTTCCGGGGTGGTGGCGGGTGGATTCGGGATCGAGGCGGATGACGGGGAGGACGATGGAGCCGCGGTAGTTGGCGAGGGTTTGCTGCCACGGGCTGCTTTCGATTTTTTCCCAGTCGAGGCAGACGATTTTGAAGCGGGTGGCGGTGAAGAGGTGGTGGAAGGCGTCGGCATTGCCGGACGCGGCGGAGATGGATTCGATGGGCGGGGTGTCGATGAGGAGGCAGGGGCGGCCGAGGTCGGCCATGTCCTCGGCTTCGACGCGGTGGTATTCCTCGACGGCGGGGTGGAGGGCGCCGGGTTTTTCGGGGCCGATCCATTGGATGCGGCTGGCGGTGGTGGTGGACAGGGTGGGGCCGAGCTGGCGGATGAGGGTGGTTTTGCCGGACCGGCGTTCGCCGATGAAGGCGAGTGCGGGGAGGATGAGGTTGCGGTTTTCGGCGAGCGACCGCCAGGTTTCGCGGTAGCGGGCGAGGATGTTGTGGAATTCCCGGCGCTGGGGCGAGTGAGAGGGGAAGAGGGCGTGGACGGCGGCTTCGAGGGCTGCGGCTTTTTCGAGGTAGCCGGCGAGTGTGCGCGCCATGACGGGGTTTGGTGGCTGGTGGGTCATGGGTGGACGCTGGGGTGGTGAGTTCGGCGGGTGGGTGCGTGCGACGGTTGTGTCGATCACGATGAAGTTCCGGTAAAGGGGTCGAATATGCGCAAGCCGAGGCCTTTGAAGTCCTTGGCGTTTCTGGTCGTGAGAGTGAGATCGTGATGAAGCGCTGTGGCGGCGAGCAGTCCATCCGTTTGAGGTAATGTGCGAATCGCACTCAAACTTCCCCAATTGAATGCCTCTTCGATGCCGATGTTGAGTAGCCTGTCAGCAAATGCCTGGCGCGTTTCGGCGAGCCATCGCTCAAGCATTGTCGCGGTTTTCGGGTCTCGCGGCTTGAGTAAATCAATGCCCCGCTGCACTTCGCCAAGCACCATCACGCTCAGGAATAAAGGCTCACCTTTCACGGACTGCCACCAAGCCAGGACTTTTTCCGACGCCTTGTGCGGCGGTTTGCGCAATTCGCTCAGGACGTTTGTGTCGATCAGATACCCGTTCATTCGTCCTCGAACAGGTTTTGGTTGCTGGCACGATCCGGCAGGGAACGGTCCCGTTCAAAAATCGAGTCGTCACCGATGTGCGGGAAATTCGCCAAGTGCTCCCAGAACGCGTGGTTTCCGTCTTCCGGCGCCAGCACCTCCCGCAGAATCCGGCGGTGCTCCTCCTCCATTGAGACGCCATGCTCGCCTGCCCTTTTCTTGAGCTGGCGCACGATGGATTCCTCCAGGTTTCTGACGATTAACTGGGGCATGGTTGATTGATACGCTATCATTGATAGCGGGTCAAGTTTTTCCGATGGTTGGGCACGGCGTAGTGCACTTGGCTTGAGACGTCATGGGAAGGGGATGAAGAGCGCAAGCAAAGGCTCAGACATCCTGACCTGAAATCTTTTTCTCAAAGTCTGCTTTTGCGCTCCTTGCGTTCTTTTGCGGCTGAAAATTCATGCATACGGTTTTGATTGGCCGCGGCTTGTATCCTGCATTTGCCAACAAGTTGAAGTGATGATCCTCGGTGATTACAAAGTCAGCGTGCGCTGCGATGGCGCAGTCGGTGAAGGCGTTGTCATCGGGGTCTTCGCCAATCACGTGAAATTGAAAGTGCGGACTCACCCGGACCAGATTCCCCGTGGTCACGTCAATCAACTCCATTAACATTTCCAGCTTGGTCCATGCGGCCGCTCCTGCCGATGCGGTAACGATCTCTTCATATTCCGCAAGGACGCGATTCGAGATTGCCCAATTCAACCTACCTGCAACCACTGCATCCAAGATCGGAAAGTAGCGATGCCGTGGCACGCGACCTTGAATGAGCGTGTTGGTGTCGATGCAGACGATCATGCCGATTCGTGGCGGGCGCGATACCTGCGGACAAGATCAGGCACCTGATCGAGCTTGCCTGCTTCCTGTTCAGCCGTCGCATCCTGCTGAATCTCCTGCCAGAGGCGTTCCTTCGCTGCGGAAAGCCAGATATCGTGCAGCAACACCAAATCCTGCTCCGGCGCGGACTGGATGCGCTGGATCATTTGCTGCCGAAGGTCTTTGGGTATCGGTTGAGTGATCGAGCTACTCATGAAATGGAGTTTATCACCTGGATGATGCACGACAAGGGTTGATTCCATGATGTGCAAGATCACAACGGGCGTCACCCGGCCTGACTGCCATCCCTTCCGCGAGGGCGCGGAAGGGCACACGCGAGGGCGCGTGTGGTCCCCTAACCTTCCGCCCTTTGGGTGAAGACTTTGGATGCTCTCATTCTCTCACAAACGATTGATGAATCAGCCCTTGCTCTCTCCATTCACAATCGTTGACAGACCACTTGTTATTTACGATGTCCTTGCATGAGGGATATGTGAAATCATGGATCTGTGGGCTGAGTGACGTCACCCCCTCTCTCATTCTCACGAATGAGCCTACATGCCCGCGCGCGGTTGTGAAATCGTGGCCTTCACCTTCATTTCCCTGCCCGGAACCGCCACTCCACAGCGGCGAGCCTGGTGGGGGAATTGGTGGCGGGGAGGTGTTGGGTTTCGTGGGTGGCTTTGTGGGCGGGGCGGGCCCAGTCGGTGTGGACGGTGATGCGCAGGGTGGCATCGACCGGGGATTGGGCGTGGACAGTGTAGGTGCCGGGGATGGCGCGGCGGATGGTGAATTCTGCCAGCCCGGGGGCGATCGTGAGGCTGCCGCCGGTGGAGGTGCCGGGGCGGTGCATGGATGCGGTGTGGCCGAGGGGATCGACGATGGAAATGTCGGGCAGGCGGGCGGTATCGGTGGTTTGGATGACGATGCGGATGTCGGCGTCGAGGAGTGGCTTTTTGCTTTGAAGCTGGTTGGTGGCGATGAGGTTGAGCGGGGTGTCTCCCTCGTGATCGATGGCGCGGGCGAGGGCGGCGAGCTGGCGCTGGGCGTGGAGGCGGCGGATGATGTCGCTTTCCTGGCCTCTCCATGGTTTTGCGGTGGTGATGGTGCGGGTGTGGGTGCCGCTGGCGAAGGTGATTTCGACATCCGGCATGGGGCCATCGGGCCATTGGCCGATCACGCGGACGAGGCGGCCAGGCTGGATGGCATCGCCTTCCAGGAGGTGGCGGAGTTCGACGTTGATGGCGGGCAGGGTGGCGAACCAGGCGTCGATCAGGTCGAGGGCGACGGCGGGATCGGTGTCGATGGCGGATTCGGAGGCGTCGTGGAACAGGAGGATTTTTTCGGGGCGGGGCGCGGGGTTTCGGGGAGGTCGGGGAAGCGGCCACACCAGAGGAAACTCGGAGCGTCGCCGCCGCTGTGGATGA